>NZ_JAPVZJ010000019.1:0-35665 GCF_041432295.1 Streptococcus sp. 27098_8_109 | reverse complement strand
GCTGTGAATTCATCGCTGACAAGCTTATAACCTTGTTTCTTGAATTCTGTGATTTGACTTGTTGTGCTGTAGGCAATGGCTTCACCTGACTTACCTGTCACTTCATCTGTTGTGAGAACGCGGTTACCGTTAGTGCTTACATAACGGATAACAGCTTTTTGAGCATCCTTACGATAAGTGACTGTTTCAACACGGTCTTGGTCTTTAGCCTTCACTCCACTTACAGCTGGGATTTCTGATTTATCCGCTGTGTAACCTGCGATGGTTGGAGATACCACTTTATCAAACGTATCATCATTGGTTGTCCAGTCTTGGAAGTCAATATGACCTGTTACCAAGTTGACATTGCTCCAACGTTTGAAATTCAGTGTTTCAACCACATCATCCTTAGCCTTGCTTCCATCTTCGTAAACGTAATGGATGGTGCGGCTAACACTTTCCTTGTTATCCAAGTTTTCAACTGTTCCTGGCCAATGTGGGCTATCTGGTTGTCCTGGATTGACTGGGGTGTTTGGTTGTGGAGTTGGGTTATCTGGGTTAACCGGTTCGACACGTTCTGAAAGGGTTACAGTGTAGACTTGGTCACGTGCTGTATCGTAGTCATAAACCTTCGCACCACCTGATGTGAATTCATCACTAACAAGCTTGTAACCTTGTTTCTTAAATTCATTGATTTGACTTGTAGTGCTGTAGGCAATGGCTTCACCTGACTTACCTGTCACTTCATCTGTTGTGAGAACGCGGTTACCGTTAGTACTTACATAACGGATAACAGCTTTTTGATTTTCTTTTTCAATGACTACATTAGAATCTTTACCAACAGCATCTAAATCACTATCATCGTTTGGATCAATAGTTTTAGTTTCTGCATCATATCCGCGAATAGATTGGTTGTCACTAATTTTCCAACCAACTGGTGCTTGAGGAATTTCAGTAACATCTGCTCTTGTTGTGTCATTAAAATCGTTTTTATATTGTCGACGAATAGCATCTTCTTTATTCTCGACTACCTCACCATTTGAATTGATGTAATGTCCATCTTTGTCAACTAAATTGATATAACCTAAGTCTTTATACCAAACGTTGACAACTGTTTCATTTATATAGTCTGGGTTAACTGTTAACTCATCAACACTCTTGGCATCTGCGTAGAAACCTGGATTGACCGGTGTCATAACTTTCTTGAAAGTATAATCCAAATCTCCGATAGCACGTTTCCGACGACGCGAACTACCTTGTGCTGCATGAGCCTCAATAGCACTCTTTAATCTCAAGCTCGCTTCTTGATCTAACGGAATATTCCATCCGCCTTTTATATTTGCCTTTGCATCTTCAACTCGAAGTCCCTTTACAGGTTTTAAGGCAGTTTTATCTTTTTCTACTGACTCTTTATCTACTTCAGAAGTTTTTTCAGCCACCTTTGATTCTGTATTTTTCTTTTCAGCAGATTCAATTTTGCTCACTACTTCAATTTTATCAGCAACTTTAGTTGTAGTTGTCCCTCTAAGTTCCAAAGCGATAACTGCTGCTTGAAGATCAGACTCAGCTTGAGATAATTCTGACTCTGCCACATCTGCTTTATTTAATAATCCTTTAGCAGATTGGATACTAGTTTGAAGGCGTTTTACACTGTCTTCAGTGTATAACTTAAGCTCCAATTTTTCTGCGCGCGAAAGAGCCGTTAACAATTTTGACTTGTCAACAGCATCTTGCTGCTTTACTTCCTCTTTTTTATCTTTTGCTTCTTCAACTTTTTCTGCTGGTTTAGTAGCTTCTTCAGTTTTAGCTGGAGTCGTTTCTACTGGATTAGCTACAGTTGGAGCTGCATAGGTTGTTTCTTTTTTAGGTGTAGCAACTTCTGCTGGTTTTGTAGCTTCTTCTACCTTATCAACAGAAACACTGTTAGTAGCTTCTGGGTTATGTTCCTCTGCTTGTACTGCTTGCGCATTGGCAGCAGTTCCCAAGACTAAGGCTGTCCCGAGCAAGACACTAGCTGCACCAAAGTGATACTTACGAATAGAGTATCGTTGTTGCATGCTATACCAGTCAAATGATTTCTTATGTGAATGTTTCATTTTGAACTCCTAGATAATATTTTATAATTCCCACTCTACAACTATTTGATATATAAATCAATATTTTCTATACAATTAATATATTCTCTTTTTGTACCTAAAAGCCACTTATATTATTCTAATTTTTCTGACTAATTCAGACGCTTTTTCTACTCCGACATTTTTGTACACTTTAGACAATAATATGATATAATGAAAATAGGAGGAAAATACCTATATGCGTAACCTTTTATCTACGAAAGATCAGCGACAATTACGTTTAATGGAAACCCTAATCCAACATCGTGATTGGATGAAATTACATGAACTTGCCGACGAATTAGGATGTACTGAACGAATCTTAAAAAGTGATTTAAATGAATTGCGTGCTGCCTTTCCAACTATCGATATCCAGTCTTCTGTTAACGGAATTATGATAGATTTAGAAGTTAATACTAGCGTTGAAGATATTTATCAATATTTTCTTGCTCATTCTCAATCTTTTCGATTACTAGAGTATCTGTTTTTTAATGAGGGCCTACCTATTTATCGAACAATAGAAAATCTTCACTCTAGTAATGCCAACCTCTATCGATTGGGCAGAAATATTACAAAAACTCTGTCAACTCAATTCCAAATTGAACTATCATTTACTCCATCCGAAATACGTGGGAATGAAATCGATATTCGCTATTTTTTTGCCCAATATTTTTCTGAGCGCTATTATTTTCTAGACTGGCCTTTTCCTGACCTTCCTGAAGAGGATTTAACAGAGTTCACTGACTTCTTCTATAAGATCACGAATTATCCAATGCGATTTTCAATCTATAGAATGTACAAATTGATGATAGCCATCAGTATTTACCGCATTAAAAACGGTCATTTCATCGACTTATCAAATCATTTCTACGATGAATACTACCCTCTTTTGATGAGTATTCCAAACTTTGAGGAGATACTTGTCCATTTCTCTGAAAAACTGGGACTGGAAATCACCCCAGATATCATTGCCCAAATTTTTATATCCTTTATTCAAAACAATCTTTTCTTAGATCCTCAAGAATTCTTCAACTCTTTAGAAGATAACAGTGAAGCAAGATACTCTTACCAATTACTTAGTCAAATATTAGAACGCCTAGCAAAACAATATAAGATTACTTTTACTAACCACGATGAGCTTATTTGGCATTTACACAACACTGCTTTCTTTGAAAGACAGGAAATCTTTTCTACCCCAATCTTATTTGAACAAAAAGCATTGACGATTAAAAAATTTGAAGTTTACTTCCCAGACTTTATGGGAAGTGCACGTCAAGAACTGGCCCAATATCGTCAGGCAATTGGACAGCATGACCATCCTGAACAGTTGGAACACTTGATGTACACCATCTTAACCCATGCTGAAAACCTCTCTACTCAGTTGTTAGAAAATCGACCACCTATCAAGGTTTTGATTATCAGTAATTTTGACCATGCTATATCCCTTACCTTTGTTGATATGCTTTCCTACTACTGTAATAACCGCTTTACCTTCGATAATTGGGATGAATTGGAAACGAGTCCTGAGATTTTAAATCAGACAGGTTATGATATCATCGTGTCTAATTTCTATATTCCAGGAATTACCAAGAAGTTTATTTGTCAAAATCATCTGTCAATCATGGATTTGGTTAATTATCTTAATACTTTATCAAATGAGATTCATTTGTCCAATACTTTATAAGCTAGAAAAAAGTCAGCATAATCCTGCTGACTTTTTCTCTTATCTGATTTCTAAACTTCCTTAACAAAAACCAATTCCTGTGGTTGTGACAAATCTTCTCGGTAGGCAAATCCGGCAAAGTTCAAGCGACGTGCTTCCTCCACAGTTTGTACTTGATTTTCTATTAGAGATGTTAGGAAGGCACCACGCGCTTTCTTGGAAATGGTTGAGTGAATCTTCAGCTGACCACCTCTATCCTCCATGAATTTGAAGGTCACCATTTTTTCTCTGATTTCCTTAGAAAACACAGTTTCAAACTCTGACGACAAGAGGGAGAAAATTAGGTCTTCACCATTCATAGCCTCATCATAGGCTGCCTTCCAATGGCTCTTCAAAGTCTTACCAGCGACTTTTAACTTCATCAAAAAGTCCAAACGGTGAGGGGCCATAGGTGACAAGGCTGGAACAACACCGTACAAGGCCGAGGTAATGAAGACATGATTTTCAAGATAGGCTTGTTCTGCCTCGTCCAGTTTGTCTCGCTTGATATGACGGTACATAAGCCCATCAAAAAGTTTCAAGGCTGGATAGTGTTGAGCAGTTTGTTTTTTTAAAGTTTGGATATTTTGAAATTCTGCCACAGCTTTCTCGGCTGAAACTTTGTAAAAACTCTCCAATTGACTAGCAGAATAGCGGGCCAAGGCATCCAGCACGGCCTGGCTTTCTGGTTTTAAAGAAGTTGCTTCGATACTTGGCAAGTCTGTGTTCATTTCTTTTGCTGTAGGGATTAAAATTTTCATATTAATAGTGTAGCATATTTTTTTGTCACTACCAAGAAATTCATCTGAAAAACCTCGGTTTGACCGAGGTTTCTCTGGTTATTTTGGCCATCCTAACCAGACAGCCACGAGAACAAGGGCTATGCCAGCTAAACTTGTTAAGATAGATAGAAATTTATCTTTTTTCTCCTTGAACTGAGAAAAACCTATCTTCAAAGCGAGCAGTCCGAGTAGCATTGAAGCAAGCATCACATAAAAACCCATTTGTTTGTCCTCCATTAGTCTTAATTTACCTTATTATAACATATACTTCTTAAATAAAGCTTTTTTATACTCAATGAAAATCAAAGAGCAAACTAGGAAACTAGCCGCAGGTTGCTCAAAGCACAGCTTTGAGGTTGCAGATAAAGTTGACGTGGTTTGAAGAGATTTTCGAAGAGTATTACTGTACTTTAAAGGTCTTGAGATAGTTGTCTTTTCCTACTTGACCTTCGAAGGCTTTCCCATTTTCTAGGTAAGGAAGGTCATCTGATACTGAGGCCTTGACCTTGTATATCTTACCATCAACTTTAAAAAAGTAGACGGTGTCGCCCTTGATAACAGCTGATTTGAGGTCTGCTACCACACCCTTGATACTTTCAGTTGTTGCATTGTCAATCTCAAGGTCGTTTTTATTGGCATACTTGCTGAGCAGTTCTTCCACTGTCGTAGCAACGATAACATTTTGGTACTCGACTGCATCTACCAGGGCGTACTCTTTGACCAGACCAGCATTGTCCTTCAAGCCCATGATGTAGAGAGGCTTGTCATTGAGGTTGATGAGGATTGGGAAGGTTGCCTTGTAGGATTTCTCCTGAACAGCACCTTCGGCTGATTCACGGGCTGATTCTTCTGTCGCAGAAGCCAAGCTGTACTTAGTGATTTCTCCTGTTCGCATATTTTCTAGGATGAAACCAAGATTACTTTCATCTGCATTGGCCGACGTCACACCTGTGTAGAGGTAGATGTCATTACCGATAGACAAGTAATTATAGCCCTTGGTAGTCTGGGTCACGTTTTTCTTGGAAATCATGGCATTCCAGAAACCGTCCTTGTACTTGCCGTTGTAGTTGATTTGTTCAATGGTTTCCTCAGCTGGATAGACCCTGTCCACCCATTCTGGAACATCTGACAAGCTGTATTCCTTGGTTTCTCCATTTGTAGCATCCAAGATAATGACTGAAACAGGACGAGGAACCGCTAAACCAAATTGCTTTTGGTAAACGGTTGCCACATAGAAAGGATTGCCCTCATCGTCCACCTCAAAAGATGGAGTCTTGAAGATTTTAGTTGGGTACTTCAAGCGCAGGTGACGCTTGACATCGCGGTTAAAATACTCCGAGTCCGAATACTTGATTGGTGTCTTCAAGTCCACCAAGTCCGCATTCCCGGTTACCATATTCACCTTGATATACTCGCCGATTCCCTTGGCTTGATTATTAAACCACTTGATAGGATCTGCGTATTCTAGTGGCGTAACTCGATAAGGTTTCCCATCAATCGTCAATTGGGTATAGGTGTCTGCCGCTACATACTGCGACACCTTATCCGTTAGGGAACCCAAGTAGCGGTCCCCAATCTTTTCAGCAGTACTTCTATCTAAAATAGGAACCTTACTGGTGTCAGTCTTAGGAAATTCAGTAAAGTCTTTTTCAGTAACCGTGACTACATTGGCATAATTCTTAGCCTGAAAAATGCTAGAAGTCACCAAGGAAACCAAAGCTGCCAAGAGAAGAATTCCTCCAATAGAAGCTAAAAGGATTTTCCCTAACCGATTGATTTTGAAACCCTCTAGATTTAAGGCAGCTTCTGCCTTGCCGTGGCGCACATGAACTGTTTTGACCAGATTGATTCCCTTGCCAAAGCCAAATAAGACTGCCACAACCAGCAAATGCCCACAGAGGAAAAAGAGAAATTCCCAGCTAGTCAGGTTAAGAGGCGGTAAAAAGATATACCAGGTCGTTGCGATAAAAATAAGTTCAAAGACTATTCGTTTCATTTGCTTTCCTCCTAAATGATTCGTCCTTCTAAGTGATCCAGTTCATGCTGGCAAATCTGGGCTGGGAAGCCTGTCAAAGTAATGGTCTGTTCCTGCCACTTGCTGTCACAATAGGCAACCCTTATGATTTCATAACGCTTAGTAGGTCTCACACCTGTCAAGGACAAACAACCTTCCTCTGTCTCATAAACTCCTTCAGAGGACAGGAGCACTGGGTTAAACATGACCACAGGAACCAAGCCAAGATTAAAGATAATCACGCGCTTCTGCACCCCAATCATATTGGCAGCCAGACCGACACAGGTCTCACGATTTGCTAAAAGCGTATCCTGCAAATCTCTAGCAAGATAAAGGTCTTCCTGACTTGCCGGCTGAGACACTTGAGATAAAAACAAAATATCCTTTACAATTTTCTTCTCCACTTCCTCACACACCTCTTACTTTTTACTATATTATAGCAATTATAGCACAAAAGCCGATAACTGCAAGCCCTTTCCCCCAACTGTAGCAAAAAGCCATCCGAAGATGACTTTTTTGCTATTTGTAAATTCTCAATCTTTTTTACCTTTAAACAATAGGACGCCAGATAGGGCTGATAAGAATCCGACTACTAGCAAAATAGAATCATGACTAGCTGTCTCTGGTAATTTACCAGCTTCCTTTGTTTCACTTATTATTGGAGTTTCTGGGTGCTTTGGCTCCTCAGGCGCTGGACTTGCTGGAGTCTTAGGTTGCTCAGCAGTCGGAACTTCAGGGTGCTTGGGTTCCTCAGGGGATGGTTTTTCGGGAACCTTAGGTTGAGCAACAGCTGGAACTTCGGGGCTCTTTGGCTCCTCAGGTACTGGACTTGCTGGAGTTTTTGGTTGCTCAGCAGTTGGCATGTCCGGCTGTTTAGGGTCCTCAGGTGTTGGCTTTTCAGGATCCTTAGGTTGATCTACCGTCGGTACTGCTGGGTTCTTTGGCTCCTCAGGGGTTGGAGCCTCTGGCATCTTGGGTTGATTACCTCTTGGTGGTTCTGGCTCAGTAGCTTTCACAGGTAGATAATTGATTATTGTGTCTTTTGTAAAATCTTCTGGTACTTCAGGTAATAAGTAACCCAATTCTGGATGCGAAGAATCCTTCAACACCAAATCAGTAGCTGATGTCACAGCCTTATAACCTTTAAGATAAGGGATTGTTCCTAAACCTGGATTGCTAGCAAGACCTGCTTTAGCAGGATTACCATCTTGGTCATTGGGATATTGAATCAAAGCCACATTCTCATTTGCAGTTGGAGAAATGGCTATCCATTTTCCTAATTGTTTGTAGTAGACAATTTCCCTAATTACAGGATCTGTTACTGCCACTGTTTTCTCTGCAACTGCTTCTTTATCTGCCACCAAGCCTTTTAGCAGTGGTGTCGCTACTTTAGATAGATTTGGTTGATCACTCGTCCAATCACGATAATAAAGGTCTCCTCTTACAAAATCAACCTTGGCAACGCGTTTGAAATCAACTTGATCATTTCGATCTGCAACAACCTTATCATGTGTCACAAAATCTAGATAGGAAATGTTACGATCAATAGATTTTTTATTGACGATTTTAGAAACACTGGCAGGCCATAAAGGTGAATCTTGAACATCCTCATCAACTTTTTTATGAGCAGTTGGAAGTCTATCTTCAGGATAAATAAATTCTAAGCGAGGGGTTAAAGCAACCTTAAATATTTGATCAGTCTTACTATCTTGGTCAAAATATTGTAAACCTCGATCATAATCACTTGATACAAGATCGTATCCTTGTCGCTTGTAATCACTAATCGTTTTTAGCGTACTATATTCAATAGGATAACCAGATTCCCCAGTAACTGTATCTTCCTTCAGTAGCTTGTTTTCACTGATATCCACATAGTTAATCTTGGCTGTTTGATTTTTAATATGCTCCTGTTTTATTTTCCAGTTAGAATAGGAAATTTCCTTAGTAACAAGATTAACAGTCGCATAGCGTTCAAAGGAAATACTTTGTTTTTTCTCAGCAAAAGCTTCTTTACCATTATTCTTATATTTATATTTAATGGTTCTTTGAATCGTTCTCTCTAAAGGCCGTTCTTGATTGGTTCTGATCTTTTCAGCATCTGCAGGCCACTTAGGACTATCGACAACACCAGCTTCCACCTCTTCATTTGACTTAGGATTAGTCTGGTTTTGTAAGCTAATCACTTCATGTTTTGGAGTTAATTTAATAGTATACGTTTGCGGAGTCTTATCACCTTGAAACAGTTTCTTCGATTCATCCATTTTCAAATAGCCATCTTCAACTAATACATAGCCATTCCTTTTGAACTCACTAATTTTCTTTCTCGTATCGTAGTGAAGATCCTCTCCCACCTTACCAGTACGCTCATCTGAAAAAAGTTTTTTCCCTGTTGATTCATCAATATAATTAAATTCCACACGAGATTCCTTTTCAGTCACTTTAGGAGTATCTAAATGTTTTTCTTCAAAGTGTTGCTCGTCTGAAGCAATAGCTTCTTTTTCTGAACCCCCGACAGACTTATCCTTGTCTATGCTTTCGATAGAAGGTTTGTCTGTTTCTAAGATATGACTAGCTGCGAGCATTTCATCTGCAGATACACTCCCAACAGAGCCAGCTAAAAATCCTAAACCACAAGCCACAACAACTGAAGCAACACCCAAACTCAATTTACGGATAGAGTAAATACATTTTTTATTTCCCATGATTTCCTCCCAAGTCATTCTTTGCTATTCTTATATCTAATATTTTAGTAAGCGACTTTACTTTTAATATCTCCTATTTAAAGTTTTTTCTATCCTTTTTAAAGTTATTTAAAAAAGCCATCCGAAGATGACTTTTTTAAATCGCATTCTTGTCAAAACCGAGTTTGCGTTGAATAAACTTAACAATTTCGACGATAATAATCATTGAGAAGCTACCGCCCATAACGATTCCCCATTGTGACAAGTCTAGTTTGGTTACGTGGAAGATTCCTTCAAGCGGTTCTACGACGATTGTTGCCATGAGAAGAATGAAGGATACCAAGATGGACCAGTTGAAGGTCTTAGACTTGAATGGGCCAACTGTCAAGATGGATTGGTAAACAGACTTGACATTGTAAGCATGGAAGAGCTGAATCAAGCCAAGGGTTGCAAAGGCCATAGTAAGAGCATCCGCATGAATGGCATGATTGTCACCCACATGAACTGGGTAAAGAAGGGCAAGACCATAAACACTCATAACAATTGCTGCTTGGAGTACACCTTGATAGATGATAGAACTCAAAACACCACCTGAGAAGAAGCTTGCCTTGCGTCCACGTGGTTTATGGTTCATGACACCAGGCTCAGCAGGTTCAACACCAAGAGCGATAGCTGGGAAAGTATCCGTTACCAAGTTAATCCACAAAAGATGAACTGGCTGTAAGACATCCCAACCAAACAAGGTTGATAGGAAGATAGTTAATACTTCAGCAGTATTGGCAGAAAGCAGATACTGGATAGTCTTTTGAATATTTGAGAAGACCTTACGTCCTTCTTCAACTGCGACGATGATAGTCGCAAAGTTATCATCTGCAAGAATCATGTCAGATGCCCCCTTAGAAACCTCTGTACCAGTGATTCCCATACCGATACCGATATCGGCTGTTTTCAAAGCCGGAGCATCATTGACACCGTCACCTGTCATGGCAACGACTTTACCTTGTTTTTGCCAAGCCTTGACGATACGAACCTTGTGTTCTGGAGACACACGGGCATAAACAGAGTATTGACCAACGACTTTTTCAAAGTCTTCATCAGATAGTTCGTTGAGTTCAGCACCAGTTAAAACGTGGCCTTCTGTATCATTTGCATCAATTATTCCCAAACGTTTGGCAATAGCTTCTGCAGTGTCTTGGTGATCACCCGTAATCATGATTGGACGGATTCCAGCTTCTTTAGCCACTCGAACAGCCTCAGCAGCTTCAGGGCGTTCAGGGTCAATCATCCCAATCAAACCAGTAAAGATTAGATCATTTTCAAGCTCTTCAGAAGTCAGATTTTCTGGAATGCTGTCAATAATCTTATAAGCACCTGCAAGGACACGCAAGGCTTGGTGGGCCATTTCAGAGTTGTTTGTATGGATGAGGTTTGTAACCTTCTCATCAATCGGAGCAATATCCCCAGCCTTATCACGAAGAACACAACGTTTCAAAAGTTGGTCTGGCGCACCTTTGACTGCTACAAGGAAACGACCATCTGGCAATGGGTGAACCGTTGACATGAGCTTACGGTCAGAGTCAAATGGCAACTCGGCCACACGCGGATATTTCTCTAAGAAACCTTTGACATCGTAACCCTTATCCAAGGCATACTGGATGAAGGCTGTTTCTGTTGGGTCACCAATCAGGTTGCCTTCCACATCAATTTTCGTATCATTGGCCAAGACAACTGAACGAAGAAGAGGCATTTCAAGACCTAGTTCAATGTCATCAGCTGAGTCATGTAGGACTGCATCGTAGAAGACTTTTTCGACTGTCATCTTGTTCATGGTCAACGTACCAGTCTTATCAGAAGCGATGATTTCTGTTGAACCAAGAGTTTCAACTGCTGGCAACTTACGAACGATTGAGTTTCGTTTGGCTAAAACTTGAGTACCAAGGGCAAGAACAATAGTTACGATAGCTGGGAGCCCTTCTGGAATAGCTGCAACGGCAAGGGCAACAGAGATCATCAACTCACCGAGTGGATTTTTCCCTTGAATGAAGACACCCACTACAAAAGTAACAAAGGCAATGACCAAGATAGCATAGGTCAAGACCTTAGAAAGGTTGTTCAAGTTTTGTTTGAGTGGTGTATCCGTCTCATCCGCATCTTGGAGCATACCCGCGATATGACCAACTTCCGTGTACATCCCTGTATTGACTACAACACCCATCCCACGACCATAGGTCACGTTAGAGTTTTGGAAGGCCATGTTGACACGGTCCCCAATACCAGCATCTGCAGCAAGTTCAACTGTCAAGTCTTTTTCGACTGGCACAGACTCACCTGTCAGGGCAGCTTCTTCGATTTTAAGAGAGTTGGCTTCTAGCAAACGTAAGTCTGCTGGTACAACATCACCTGCTTCAAGAGCAACAATATCACCAGGAACCAATTCTTTAGAGTCAATCTCAGCCATGTGCCCATCACGCAGAACGCGGGCAGCTGGACTAGACATGGATTTGAGAGCTTCGATGGCTTCTTCTGCTTTCCCTTCTTGATAAACACCAAAGGCAGCATTGATGATTACCACGGCTAAGATGATAATGGCATCTGCGATATCTTCCCCACCAGAAGTCAAGACTGACAAGATTGCTGCCGCAACTAGGATGATAATCATCAAATCCTTAAATTGCTCGATGAATTTGACCAGGATTGATCGTTTCTCGCCTTCTTCGAGTTCATTGTGGCCAAATTCTGCAAGGCGTTTTTCTGCCTCACTTGATGACAAACCTTGCTCGGTCGCATCCACAGCCTTCAAGACCTCTTCAGGACTCTGAGTGTAAAACGCTTGGCGTTTTTGTTCTTTTGACATGTGTCTCCTCCTTGACATTGTGTGCTAAACAGACTCTCTTTTCCTCATCGTATCTTTTCACGACAAACAAAAAGAGACCTGTTAATCATAACAAGTCTCGCTGTTTAAGATAGGGCCGGAAAACATACTTTTCAGTATAAAATTCGGAATGACGACACTATCACAGGTTTCTGCCAGCTACTCCCTTGAGTAGTACTATTATACCAAATTTTGAAAAATTTTCAAAGAGTAAAAAATGCCTTATTTGAATTTTCCCTTAAAAACCAGTATAATGATAGAATGCTATGTGAGTAGAAAGGAAGTTGAATGAAGCAATCTATCTCAAATCTCAAGTTAGCTGAGCGTGGGGCCATTATCAGTATTTCGACCTACCTGATCTTGTCTGCGATCAAATTGGCAACTGGTCATCTTCTTCATTCATCCAGTTTGGTGGCTGATGGTTTTAACAACGTCTCGGACATCATTGGAAATGTGGCCCTCTTGATTGGAATCAGGATGGCACGCCAGCCTGCTGACCGAGACCACCGTTTTGGCCACTGGAAGATTGAGGATTTGGCTAGCTTAATCACTTCCATCATCATGTTCTATGTTGGCTTTGATGTTCTAAGGGATACCATTCAGAAGATTCTCAGTCGTGAAGAAACGGTCATCGATCCTCTTGGTGCAACTCTAGGAATTATTTCTGCATCGATTATGTTTGTAGTTTATCTCTACAATACTCGCCTCAGTAAGAAATCCAACTCCAAGGCACTAAAGGCAGCAGCCAAGGACAATCTTTCTGATGCTGTCACCTCACTTGGTACGACCATTGCCATCCTGGCCAGCAGTTTCAATTATCCCATTGTGGATAAACTGGTTGCCATTATCATCACTTTCTTTATCTTGAAAACTGCTTATGATATCTTCATCGAGTCTTCCTTTAGCCTTTCAGATGGTTTCGACGACCGTCTGCTTGAGGACTACCAAAAAGCTATCATGGAAATTCCCAAAATCAGCAAGGTCAAGTCCCAAAGAGGTCGTACCTACGGTAGCAATATCTATCTTGATATCACCCTGGAAATGAATCCTGACTTATCAGTTTATGAAAGTCATGAGATTGCGGATCAGGTCGAATCCATGCTGGAAGAGCGTTTTGGAGTTTTTGATACCGATGTCCATATCGAGCCAGCACCTATCCCTGAGGACGAAATTTTAGACAATGTCTATAAAAAATTACTTATGCGTGAACAATTGATTGACCAAGGAAATCAACTGGAAGAACTCTTAGCTGACGATTTTGTCTATATTCGTCAGGATGGAGAGCAGATGGATAAAGAGGCCTATAAAGCCGAAAAAGATTTGAATTCAGCTATCAAGGATATTCAGATCACTTCCATCAGTCAAAAGACCAAACTCATCTGCTATGAGTTAGATGGTATCGTCCATACCAGTATCTGGCGCCGTCACGAAACTTGGCAAAATATCTTTCACCAAGAAACAAAAAAGAATAGAGAAATCCTGTCATGAGACGGGATTTTTCTATTCTCCTAGCTATCAAATTCACTTAGGTATTCATAGCGTTCGTATTTTTCAAGGAGTGCCTCGTTTTTCTCATCCAGTTCTTTTTGGAGAGTCGCTAGTTTGCCAAAGTCAGAGCCGTTAGCCTGCATTTCCTCTTCAATCGCAGCGATACGATTTTCCAAGGCTTCAATATCGCCTTCAATGTTTGCCCACTCCTGCTTTTCTTGGTAGGTCATGCGTTTCTTCTCTTCTCGCACCTTGACCACTTTTTCTTTTTCAGCCTTTTGCACTTGATTGGCCATCTCTGTTTCAAAGGCCTTTTCATCAAGGTAGTCAGTATAATGACCAAAGAATGGACGAATCTTGCCATCCTCAAAAGCTAGAATCTTGGTCGCTACCTTATCCAAGAAATAGCGGTCATGGCTAACTGTCAAGACAGGACCTGCAAAGCCTTGCAAAAAATTCTCCAAAACTGTCAAGGTCGCAATGTCTAGGTCATTGGTTGGCTCGTCCAAGAGAAGAACATTTGGTTTTTCAAGGAGCAGTTTGAGAAGATAAAGGCGTTTTTTCTCTCCACCAGACAATTTCTCAATCAAGGTTCCATGCGTCGAACGTGGGAAGAGGAACTGCTCCAGCAATTCCGCAATGGAAGTCGTAGAACCACCGCTGGTCTTGACCTCTTCTGCCACTTCCTGCAAGTAATTGATAACTCGCTTGCTCTCATCCAATCCCTCAATTTGCTGAGAGAAATAGGCGATGCGAACTGTTTCCCCAATCACAACTTGTCCTGCTGTCGGCTCAAGACTGCCTGCAATCAGATTAAGCAGGGTTGATTTTCCAACACCGTTGTCCCCAACGATTCCAATACGATCTTTGGCCTGCACCAAGAGATTAAAATCTTGCAAAATAGGCTTGTTTTCATAGGCAAAGGAAACATCCTGAAACTCGATGACTTTTTTACCGATCCGACTGGTTTCAAAGTTTATGGTTAAGTCTGTCTCAGCACTACTGCCTGAAACTTCCTTTTTCAAGTCATGGAAACGATTGATACGAGCCTGCTGCTTGGTCGCACGCGCCTGCGGTTGTCTGCGCATCCAGGCCAATTCTTGCTTATAAAGTTGTTCCTTTTTATGAAGTAGAGCCGCGTCGCGCTCATCCTGTTCCGCCTTTAGGCGAACATAGTCCTGGTAATTTCCCTGGTACTCGGTCAAACCTGCGCGATCCAACTCGAAAATACGTGTTGACAAAGCGTCTAGGAAATAACGATCGTGGGTGATAAAAAGGACGGTCTTCTTGGAATTTTTTAAAAAGAGGGTCAGCCACTCAATAGTCGCAATGTCCAGATGGTTGGTCGGCTCATCCAAAAGCAAAAGGTCGTGATTGCCAAGTAAAACTTGCGCCAACTGGACTCGTCTTCTTAGGCCACCTGATAATTCCCCAACAGGAGTAGATAAGTCTTGAATACCCAGCTTGCTGAGAACGGTCTTAACCTGACTCTCAATTTCCCAAGCTTGAAGAGAATCCATCTCAGCCATGACCCGTTCCAAACGAGCCTGCTTGTCCTCACTGTAGTTGAGCATAATCAACTCATATTCACGAATGAGCTGGATTTCCTTTAGTTCACTAGATAGAACCGTATCCAAAACTGTCTTTCTATTATCAAAATCAGGATCTTGAGTCAAGTAACCAATTTGGTAATCATTCTTAGCTGAAAAAGGACTAACATCCCCATCAAAGCCAGAAACACCAGAAAGAACATCTAAAAGGGTGGTCTTGCCAGTCCCATTGACACCGATTAGACCAATTCTGTCTAGGTCATGGATGATAAAGGAAATATCCTTAAAAACGGTCTTGTCACCAACGGATTTGCTTAGTTTTTCAACGATAAAATCACTCATTTTTTCTCCCTTAGATAAGCATGGATGGCTTGACGGTCATTTTCCAATTCTCCATCGACAATGGCAAACTCTATCTCTGTTAAAATCTCTCCCAAATCTGGACCTGGTTGATAGCCATATTCCTTGATCAAAATACCACCGTTGATTTGGATTTCTTTCTTGTCATGAATGGTCAGACTCTGGTAGGTTTCTGTGATGACTTGTGGGTTGACTGGTTTTCCCTGAGCCTGACGAAGATTTTCAGCCTGTAAAAGAAAATCCAAGTCAAAGCGATAACAATCGCGCTTGCTCAATTCTCCCTTTTCACGCAAGGCCAAAATAGTCAGTAAATCCTGAACTTGCTTAGCAAACTGACGTGAGGTCTTCCAAGCCTTCAAAAATGGCTGCGCATTTTCAATCTCCAAAGCCCACAGTAGAGCTGCCCAGGCTTGCTCAGAAGATTCAAAAGTAAAATCAGTCTCCAAATCAAACAGTCTGTTGAGCTTGTTCTGGCTAGATGCCATATCAGGGAGATAATCATAAGCTTGACTCTCAATCATGGAAGCCAATCCCCTTCTCCAAAAGGGAGCCAGCAAGAGTTTATCAAACTCGACAAATGTACGCTCCACAGAAATTTTCTCCAAAAGCGGCGTCAAGATTTTCATAGCTTTAAATGTTTCTGGCTCAAGTTCAAAACCAAGACTGGCCTGAAAACGGAAACCACGCATAATTCGCAGAGCATCTTCGTTGAAACGCTCACTAGCCACTCCAACTGCTCGCAAGACTTGCTTTTCCAAATCCTCTAAACCATAGAACAAGTCAACAATTTCTCCTGTCTCGTCCAAGGCAAAGGCATTGACTGTAAAATCACGGCGCTTGAGGTCTTCTTCTAGCGAGCGCACAAAGGAAACCGCACTTGGTCTGCGATAGTCCACATAGACATCCTCTGTCCGAAAGGTGGTTACCTCATACTCCTCATCCCCATCTAAAACCAAGACGGTTCCATGCTCGATTCCGATATCGGCTGTTCGAGGAAAAATCTGCTTGGTCTCTTCTGGATAAGAAGACGTCGCAATATCCACATCGTGGATGGGACGATTGAGAAGGGCATCTCGAACAGATCCCCCAACAAAATAGGCTTCAAAGCCTGCTTCTTTAATTTTTTCTAATACTGGTAAAGCCTTCTGAAATTCAGAAGGCATTTGCGTTAATCTCATAATAAGTGTTCTAATCCATAGACAAGCTCATGACGCTTGACAACTTCTTTAATTCCCAAATTGACCCCTGTCATGAAGGAGCTGCGATCATAGGAGTCATGACGGAGGGTCAATCCTTCTCCCTGATTGCCAAAGATGACTTCCTGATGGGCTACCAAGCCTGGCAAACGAACTGAGTGGATGCGCATGCCATCAAAGTCAGCACCACGAGCACCTGCAATCAATTCTTCCTCATCTGCTGCACCCTGCTGGATAGACTCTCGAACTTCTGCCATTAACTCAGCTGTTTTAATAGCAGTTCCACTCGGAGCATCCTTTTTCTTGTCATGATGGAGCTCGATAATCTCCACATTTGGGAAATATTTAGCAGCCTGCCTTGCAAATTGCATGAGTAAAACAGCACCCAAGGCAAAGTTAGGAGCGATCAAGCCACCCAAATCTTGAGCACGAGAAAATGCTTTTAGCTCTGCAATCTCTTCACTCGTGAAACCTGTTGTCCCAACTACTGGAGCAAAGCCATTTTCAAGAGCAAAGCGTGTATTTTCATAGGCAACAGCTGGTGTAGTAAAGTCTACCCAGACATCTGCTTCAAAACCGACCAAATCAGCCTTATCCTTGAAAACAGGAATACCCTGCCATTCTGATTCAGACTCAAAGGGATCCAAAACTGCTACCAAGTCCAAGTCTGGATCAGCCAAGACCATCTGACAAGCAGCCTGGCCCATCTTTCCCTTAAAACCAGCAATAATTACTCGAATACTCATCTCTACTCCTGACTAAGATACAAAGGACGATAGCTGCCCTTGAAAAATAGGGAATGACGCTGACTTTCCATGAAAGGCAAGACAGGCATCTTTTTTCAAGAGGCAGGTAGTCCGTGTTCAATTTCTAAGATACAAAGCCTGTAAGAACACAGAGTGAAAATAGGAGTTCTAATCAAGGAGTGTCTCCTCCTTGGAAGAACTATCTTTTTCACAGAGGGTTCCAGGCGTGTTCAATTATCAAGATACAAAGGGCCTTAGCTGCCCGTGAAAAATAGGGGATGGCGCTGACTTTCCATGAAAGGTAAGACAGGCATCTTTTTTCAAGAGGCAGGTAGTCCGTGTTCAATTGCTATTTCTTAACTAGTCTAGAAGTACTAACTAAATCACTGGAATATAACCCAGAGCAATACTTCCTGCTCCTAGGTGTGTTCCAATGACACTACCAAATGTAGCAAGTGAAATATCCGTACCCACTTCAGAATCTAGCAAGTGCTGACGCAATTCCTCAGCCTTTTCAGGAGCATTCCCGTGAATGACAATGATACGGTATTGGCCTGAAGCTGTTGCTTCCTTGATAATCTCAATTAAACGCTTGGTTGCTTTCTTTTCAGTACGAACTTTTTCGTACACTTCAATCACACCTTGGTCATTGAAATAGAGGATTGGCTTAATGCTTAGCAGATTGCCCAAAATAGCAGCTCCATTTGAAAGGCGTCCACCTTTTACCAAATGATCCAAATCATCGACCATGATGAAAGCAGATGTGTGACTAATTTGAATAGCTAGCTTATCCTGAATAATGGCAAAGTCATCGCCCTGGTCTCGCCAGTTAAAGACACTTTCAACCATGATACCCAGAGGAGCACTTGTAATCAAAGTGTCTGGGAAAGCAATAGTTAAACCCTCATATTCTTCTATCATATACTGGATATTTTGGTAAAAACCTGAAATTCCAGAAGATAGGAAAAGCCCCAAAGCATGTGTATAACCTTGTTCTTTGAGCGAAGTTAGAATCTCATCTAACTTGGCAATACTTGGTTGACTGGTCTTAGGCAATTCAGAAGCCTGAGCCATTTTTTGGTAAAACTCCTCAGCAGTCAGATTGATACCTTCGACATACTCCTCACCATCAATATTAACAGGAATATCCAAGACAAATAAATCTTCTCTTTGCAAGGTATCTGCACTGAGATAGGCAGAGGAATCTGTGATAACAGCTAATTTCATATTAGAACTCCAAATTGATTCCTGGTAAGTCTAATGCAATCTCAGTTACTTCATAAGTCAAACGGTTGAGCATGTTCAAACATGGACGAGCCAAGGTTTCCACTTCTTCTTGGTTCAATTCACTTGGCTCGTTAACAATACGACCATCGATATGGTTCACCTGTGAAATGGTTCCACTGATGACAAATTTATCAAATACAATCATAAAACTCAAGACAACAATCAAGGAAGTCACTTGATTTTCTTGGTCATGTTGAATTAGTTGGAAGTTCACATCCACCTTAGTTTCAGGAGCTCCATTTTCATTTTCCCATTCAAAATTACGCGCATCAAAATGATACTGACTAACAAATTCTTGTTCACGTTTAAGATTCATGTCTTTCTCCCTTGGCTACAATATTATAAGCTATTGTACCATAATTTTTTATTTTCATCTAGTTTTCTAGGATTTAGTCAATCCCGATTTCAGCTCGAACTACATCTGCGATAGTATCAACATAGTAGTCCACTTCTTCTGTTGTAGGCGCTTCTGCCATAACACGCAAGAGGGGCTCTGTTCCACTTGGACGAACAAGGATACGGCCATTCCCTGCCATTTCTTCTTCCATCTTCTCGATGATGTCCTTGATAGCTGGCACTTCCATAGCCTTTTCCTTCATAGCATTTTCCACTCGGATATTGACTAATTTTTGTGGATAGATGGTTACTTCTGCTGCCAACTCTGACAGGCTCTTACCAGTTTCCTTCATGATTTTTGTCAATTGAACAGCAGATAATTGTCCATCACCTGTTGTATTGTAGTCCATCAAGATGACGTGACCAGACTGTTCACCACCAAGGTTGTAGCCTGATTTTCTCATTTCTTCAACAACGTAGCGGTCGCCAACTGCAGTGACTGCCTTGTTAATGCCTTCACGATCCAAGGCCTTGTGGAAACCAAGGTTAGACATAACAGTTGTCACGATTGTATTTTGAGCCAATTGTCCTTTTTCAGAAAGGTATTTCCCGATGATGTACATGATTTTATCACCATCAACGATCTCACCATTTTCATCAACAGCAATCAAGCGGTCACTGTCTCCGTCAAAGGCCAAACCAATCGCTGACCCGCTTTCTTTGACCACTTCTTGAAGGGCTTCTGGGTGGGTTGAACCAACATTAAGGTTGATGTTAAGACCGTCTGGTGTTTCCCCGATAACCGTCAATTGAGCGCCAAGATCTGCAAAGATTTGACGGGCACTAGTAGAAGCTGCCCCATTGGCCGTATCCAAGGCAACCTTCATTCCTTCAAGAGGAGTTCCAGTTGAAACAAGGTAGCCTTCATACTTACGCAAGCCTTCTGGATAATCTACCAAGGTTCCCAAGCCTTCAGCACTTGGACGAGGAAGAGTATCTTCCGCAGCATCTAGCAAGACTTCAATTTCTGCTTCTTTTTCATCGTCCAGTTTGAAGCCATCACAACCAAAGAACTTAATCCCATTATCAAGGGCTGGGTTGTGACTAGCAGAAATCATGACACCTGCACTGGCTCCTTCAGTTTTTACCAAGTAAGCTACTGCTGGTGTTGCAAGGACACCAAGTTTGTAGACGTGAATCCCCACAGAAAGGAGTCCCGCCACCAAGGCTGATTCTAGCATTTCTCCTGAAATACGTGTATCACGTCCTACAAAAACTTTCGGTGCTTCCGTTTCATGTTGACTGAGAACATAGCCTCCAAAACGTCCTAGTTTAAAGGCCAATTCTGGTGTTAATTCTACGTTAGCTTCTCCACGGACTCCATCAGTCCCAAAATATTTACCCATTTTTATAAAATCCTTTTCCTATTTTTAATTCGTTTTTGAACTAGTTGCTTTCGTTGATGAAGATGTCTCCGACGAACTGCTTGTTGTTGAATTTGATGTACTTGAACTTGGTGCTACTGGTTTTGTAGTCACCTTCATTGTTGTGTCGAACGGAGTAATAACTGCCGGTAAGACAACACCATTGCGATCGATTGCCTGCAAAGGTACTGAACCACTATAATTTCCTGTAATCCGTTCGCTAGTTGGTAAAAGCGCAATAATACGATCAATTTTAGCTAGTGTTTCTTGGTCAGTTGTGACAGAAACTCGTTCGTTTGACACGGTTACACTATCAATTTGTAGCTTGGAATCAATCTGGCTTTGGTCAACTTGTGGCACAACAATCATCCCATCTCGCTTAACCTTCTTCCCAACTTTCACTGTAATCTTTTGAGGCGTTGCCACAGCAGTCAATCCACTTGGAAGATTTTCAATATTCAAGGGAACTTCAATTGTTCCAACACTGGCATCCGTCAAATCAGCAGTTACCTTAAACTTACGAGTGCTCTCCTGCATTTCGCTGGCCAAGGTCACACGATTGGCACCTGTCAGCACAACTGAAACTTCTGATGCAAATCCGCTAATGAAATACTGGTCATCATCATAGTGAATATCGATAGGAACGTTCGTTATCGTATTGGTGTAGGTTTCTGATTTGACCTGCCTTGCGGTATTGCTATTTTGAAAGTTGGTTGACGTTGCATAGATAAATAAGACACAAGCAAAAAAGAGAGATGAAATGATATATAGACTATTTTTTCTCATATTTCCAACCTCCTAGCAAACGGTCCTTGAAACTGACTTTTTCCTCAACAGCTGGCAAAAGAATTGCTCGTAGCTCTGCTTCAAATTCTTCAATCGTCAAGTCGTGCTTGAAAACACCGTTATAGGTAATAGAAATGCCTCCTGTTTCCTCTGAGACGATGAAGGTCAAGGCATCGGATACTTCTGACAAACCGATAGCCGCCCGGTGTCTGGTCCCAAACTCCTTGGAAATCCCTGTGCTTTCTGTCAAGGGCAAATAAGCAGAGGTTACTGCTATTCGATTTTCTCTGATAATCACTGCACCATCGTGTAGGGGAGTGTTGGGAATAAAAATATTGATGAGGAGTTCAGCTGAAATATTGGCATCCAAAGGAATCCCTGTCGCAATGTATTCTTGTAAGGTCCGAACTCGTTGGATGGCAACCAGAGCACCAATCTTACGAGGACTCATATATTCAACCGACTTGACAAAGGCACGAATCATTTGCTCCTCTGCACTAATTTGAGCAGTAGAAAAGAAATCTGTCGCCCTTCCCAAGCGTTCCAAACCAGTCCGAATCTCTGGAGAGAAGATAACAACCGCAGCAATAACCCCATAGGTGATAATCTGATTAATCAACCAAGAAATCGTTGTTAAATCAAGGATATTGGCCACAACCTGGGCTAATACAAAGATCACGACCCCACGCACCAAAATCATAATCTTGGTGCCAGCTATCGCTTTTGTAAAACGATATAAAATATAGGCCACAATCAAAATATCAAACAGATTGATGGCAATACTCCAAGGACTAGAAAACAAGCTAGTCCAATATTGCAGGTTGGATAATTGTTGAAAGTTCATCTGCTGTCTCCTCTCTGTCCAAACACGTTCCTTTCTATTATACCATTTTTCTGACATTTTTTTCCCTATCCTACTTCATTTTAAATTAAAGAAAAAATATGATAAAATAAACTGATACTCAATGAAAATCAAAGAGCAAACTAGGAAGCTAGCCGCAGGTTGCTCAAAACACTGTTTTGAGGTTGTGGATAGAACTGACGAAGTCAGTAACCATAGCTACGGTAAGGCGACGCTGACGTGGTTTGAATTTGATTTTCGAAGAGTATGACTAGAAAAAACAAAGGAGAAACCATGTCTCAACTCTATGATATCACTATTGTAGGTGGCGGTCCTGTCGGGCTTTTTGCGGCCTTTTACGCCCACCTACGCCAAGCAAAGGTCCAAATCATCGATTCCCTTCCTCAACTAGGTGGACAGCCTGCTATTCTCTATCCTGAAAAGGAAATCCTAGACGTACCAGGTTTCCCAAACCTGACTGGAGAAGAGTTGACCAACCGCTTGATTGAACAGTTAAACGGCTTTGATACCCCTATTCATCTCAATGAAACGGTTCTTGAGATTGAAAAACAAGAAGAAGGCTTTGTAATTACAACTTCTAAAGGAAGTCACCTGTCTAAAACTGTTATCATCGCTATGGGGGGCGGTGCCTTCAAACCACGTCCTCTGGAACTAGAAGGCGTTGAAGACTATGAAAATATCCACTACCACGTTTCCAACATCCAGCAATATGCTGGTAAGAAAGTGACGATTCTTGGTGGAGGAGACTCGGCTGTGGATTGGGCTTTGGCTTTTGAAAAAATTGCACCAACTACCCTTGTTCACCGCAGAGATAATTTCCGCGCCTTGGAACACAGTGTCCAAGCTTTGCAGGAATCTTCTGTGATCATCAAGACACCATTCGTCCCTAGCCAACTCCTTGGAGATGGAAAAATACTCGATAAACTTGAAATCACAAAAGTCAAATCTGATGAAACAGAAACTATTGACCTAGACCACCTCTTTGTCAACTATGGTTTCAAATCTTCTGTTGGTAACCTTAAAAACTGGGGTCTGGACCTCAACCGTCACAAGATTATCGTCAATAGCAAGCAAGAATCTAGCCAAGCAGGTATCTATGCTATCGGTGACTGTTGCTACTATGACGGAAAAATTGATCTGATTGCGACAGGGCTTGGAGAAGCACCAACCGCTGTTAACAATGCCATTAACTACATCGACCCAGAACAAAAAGTACAACCAAAACACTCTACTAGTTTATAGAAAAAGAACCACGAGTCACATAGGATTCGTGGTTTTATAGTTCATCGGCTAATTTGTTAGCTCATATTTCCCCCTTCTTTAACAAAAATAAAAATGCCTATCAAACTGATAAAACATGTGATATAATAGGGACGGCACTAACAATACGCCTTGGAAAAGGAGGTATTACAGATGCTAGAACTTCTCAAAATAGTACTTATCGCAGTCATCGAGAGTATCATCTCATGGCTGGTGACTCGTTGGTTAGACGATCACTTCGACAAGTAACCTTCCTGGTTAGTGCTATCTAACCCAGAAAAAAATCCCCTCAGTATTGCAGTACCGAGGGGATTTCTGTTAGCACTAAAATGCTAGAACTTCTCAATTCCCCTTTATTATCTCACATACTCTATTTAATTGTCAAGAAAGAGGTGTTTTATATCTTTATAACTCATCGGCTATCTTATTGATTTTTCTGAGTCTGTGGTTAACACCACTTTTGGTCAGAGGAGTGCTGAGACTATCTGCTAACTGCTGGATAGAGTAATCTGGGTGCTGAATTCGCAACTGCGCTACCTCCTGCAAATCTACTGGTAGATTTTCTAGGCCCATGATATCTTTGATTTTACTGATATTGTTGATGGTCTTCATGCTGGCAGAAACTGTCCGAGCGATATTAGCTGTCTCGGCATTATTGGCCCGATTTAGGTCGTTACGGGTTTCTCGTAAAATCTTAACTCGCTCAAAATCATCACGCGCCTTCATGGCTCCGATGACAATCAAGAAGTCCATAATATCTTCGGCTCGCTGGAGATAGGTCACAGCTCCCTTCTTACGCTCAAGAACCTTAGCATCCAGTAAAAACTGCTGGAGAAGAGAGGCAATCCCTTGCGCGTGGTCCAGATAAACAGAACTGATTTCCAACTGGTACTTACCTGACTCAGGGTCACGAATGCTTCCATTTGCCAAGAAAGCACCACAGAGATAAGCACGGCCTGCTTCCTCATCTGATAAAATCTCCTCGTCAATACCTGTTTCCAGACCAAAGAAGGAGTCTGCCAAGTGCAAATCACTCAGCAAGTCCTGCACCTTTTCATCTGTAAAAACAGTATAGACCCGATTCTTGCGGAGATTACTCCGTTGGTGGTGACGAATTTCCGATTTGATTTCATAGAAATGGAGAAAGGACTCATAGAGGTGACGAGCCAATTTAGCATTTTCTGTCACGACTGACAAGGTCAAGCCCGAAGTCGAAAGACCGATACTGCCAGACATTTTGATAATGGCAGACAATTCATGTCGGCTTAGATGGTGCTGACCTAGGATTTCTTCTTTTACTGCTACTGTAAAACTCATTTTCTCACCTGTATGATACGCATCAATTCGTCCACAATCAAATCCCCATCGTGAAAGGCACCCCCATTTTCCAGACGAAGGAAGTTGGATGAAATCACACGCGGAACTTGCTTACAAAGACCAGCAAAATCATGTTCCACCTGCACCAAGTATTCATCAAACCGGTTGGAATTCATGTATTCCTGAGGCACTTTTTCGATATTCACCAAGACAGTATCGATAAAAGCTCGATCCAGATGACGATGCAAGACCTCCACATGGTCGCTATCTGTAAAGTGTTCCGTCTCCCCACGTTGGGTCATGATATTGCAGACATAGGCGATTTCTGCCTTGGTTTCCAAAAGCGCCTGCCCGATTTCCTTAATCACGATATTAGGTAAAATCGAGGTAAAAAGGGAACCAGGTCCTAGGACAATCATATCACTTTCAAGAATGGTCTGCACTACTCGACGACTAGCCAGAGGCGTATCATCGTTGAGGGTATTGGTCACATAGACATGGTCAATCATGCCTGGATGGTCTGCAATATGGCTCTCTCCAGCCACTTCTGTCCCATCCTGGAAGACTGCATGCAGGGTCAAAGGATGGTCACTGGAAGGATAAATCTTCCCAGTCGTATGGAAAAATTTGCTCAATAACTGCATGGCATTATAGGTCGAACCCTGCATTTCTGACAGACCAGCAATGATGAGATTGCCCAATGGATGGCCAGCAAAGGCTCCCGCATCCTCAGAAAAACGATACTGAAAGACCTTCTCATAAAACTTAGGCATATCTGACATGGCCACCAGAACATTACGAAGATCACCTGGCGGTGTCAACTGCTGCATATTTTTTCGGAGTTCACCTGAAGAACCGCCATCATCTGCCACCGTTACGATAGCAGCGATTTCCACATCTTTTTCACGCAGACTTTTTAGAATGACAGGAATCCCAGTTCCTCCACCAATCACCGTTATCTTTGGTTTTCTCATGAACGGTTTACCGTTTCCTTTCTTCGGTCTTTGTCACGATGCCCTTCATTAACAGGCCAATTCTTGGATAAGTCCTGCGCCAAGCGTTTAGCAAAGGCCACACTACGGTGTTGCCCACCCGTACAACCCATGGCAATGGTCAAAACGGACTTCCCTTCCTTTTGGTAACTTGGCAAAATCGGCTCAATCAAGGCCAACAAATGTTGATAAAAATCTTCTGACTCAGGATGATTCATGACATAGTCATAAACTGGTTCATCCACACCCGTTTGGTTTCTCAGTTCTGGTAGGTAGTAGGGATTTGGCAAGAATCGGACATCAAAGACCAAGTCTGCATCAATTGGGATTCCATATTTAAAACCAAAAGACATGACTTCAATACGGAAAGATTGGGCTTGTTCCTGATCTGAAAACTGCTCTGCAAGGGTTTTACGTAGCTCACGTGGAGTGAGTTCAGTCGTATCCACCACATTTTGGCTCATATTTTTCAAAGGTGCCAAGAGTTCACGTTCCAGTTTGATTCCATCTAAAATACGACCGTCTGCTGCTAGTGGGTGACTCCGTCTGGTTTCCTTGTAACGAGCGACCAATTCCTTATCAGCTGCATCCAAAAAGAGAATTTTAAAGTCCAGTTCTTCCTTGTTTTCCAACTCATCCAAAACATCTTGAATCTCTGAGAAGAAAGAACGGCTACGCATATCTACTACCAAGGCCAACTTATGGCCGTCTTCCTTTGTTTCCACCAACTGCAAAAACTTAGGCAAGAGAGCTGGTGGCATATTGTCAATAGTAAAATAACCCAAATCTTCGAAGGACTGAATGGCAACTGTTTTCCCTGCACCACTCATTCCTGTCACAATCACCAAGTGAAGTTGTTTCTTTGTCATCTTTTTCTCCTTATATCAAAAGAAGTTTGGCAGAACCAAACTTCAACTAGCTTATCCAATCTCTGCGATGACTTCGATTTCGACTTTTACATCACGAGGAAGACGAGCTACCTCCACAGCTGAACGAGCTGGAAATTCCTCTTTAAAGGCCGTTTGGTAAACCTCGTTAAAAGGAACAAAGTCGTTCATATCACTCAAGAAACAAGTTGTTTTGACAACATGGTCAAAGTCAGTTCCTGCCTCTGCCAAAATAGCACCAATGTTTTTCAAGACTTGTTCTGTCTGTTCTTGGATCGTTTCTCCAACGATTTCCCCTGTTTCAGGAGATAGGGGAACTTGACCGCTAGCAAACAAAAGGTTGCCAACGATTTTTCCTTGAACATATGGTCCGATAGCCTTTGGAGCTTTGTCTGTATGAATTGTTTTTGCCATTTTCTTTTCCTCACAATTTTTCTAAGATTGCATCCCAAGCTTCATCCATCCCTGCCTTGCTGACAGATGAAAAGAGGATAAAGTCGTCACTTGGGTCAAAGTTTAATTTCTTTTTGATTGCTGATTCGTGCTTGTTCCATTTACCACGAGGAATCTTGTCCGCCTTGGTCGCCACAATGATGACTGGAATCTCATAATACTTGAGAAATTCGTACATCTGCACATCATCTGCTGACGGGTCATGACGAAGGTCAACTAGACTGACCACTGCACGGAGATTTTCCCGAGTCGTTAAGTACTCCTCAATCATGCGCCCCCACTTTTCACGTTCCTTTTTAGAAACACGGGCATAGCCATAACCAGGCACATCCACAAAGCGCATCTTGTCGTCGATATTAAAGAAGTTGAGAAGCTGGGTTTTACCAGGTTTACCTGATGTTCGGGCTAGATTCTTACGATTCAACATAGTGTTGATAAAGCTAGACTTGCCAACATTCGAACGCCCTGCTAGGGCAATCTCTGGCAGTTCATCCTGTGGATAGTGGGATTTATTAGCCGCACTGAGCAAGATTTCAGCATTGTGTGTATTAAGTTCCATAGTCACCTCTAGGCTGTTTCTAGGATTGGTTTATCTGTTCCATCGACAGCTTCTTTAGTGATGCGGACCAATTTCACATTTTCCTGACTCGGTACTTCAAACATAACGTCCAGCATAGTTTCTTCGATAATCGAGCGAAGACCACGCGCCCCTGTCTTGCGTTCAATGGCCTTATTGGCAATCTCTTGAAGGGCTTCGTCGTCAAATTCCAACTCGACATCATCATAAGAAAGCAAGGTTTGGTATTGTTTTACCAAGGCATTTCTTGGCTCTTTCAAGATGCGAACCAAATCATCAACCGTCAATTGTTCAAGAGCTGCAAAGACTGGCAAGCGTCCAATCAACTCTGGGATAATACCGAATTTTTGAATATCTTCAGCGATGATTTCTTGCATGTAGGAGCTGTTTTCATCAATCGCTTTATTATTTTGACCAAATCCGATGACTTTTTCTCCAAGACGTTGTTTGACGATTTCTTCAATGCCATCAAAGGCACCACCCACGATGAAGAGGATATTTTTAGTATCCACTTGAATCATCTCTTGTTGCGGATGCTTGCGTCCACCTTGAGGCGGCACGCTAGCAACAGTTCCCTCGATAATCTTGAGAAGAGCTTGTTGCACCCCTTCACCAGAAACATCACGTGTGATTGACACGTTTTCGCTCTTCTTAGCAATCTTGTCAATTTCATCCACGTAGATAATCCCACGCTCTGCACGTTCAATGTTAAAATCAGCAGCCTGCAAAAGTTTGAGGAGGATATTTTCCACATCCTCACCCACATAACCAGCCTCAGTAAGAGCTGTCGCATCTGCAATGGCAAAAGGCACATTCAAGCTCTTAGCCAAGGTCTGGGCCAGGAAAGTTTTCCCTGAACCAGTTGGGCCAATCATCAAGATGTTTGACTTCTGCAAATCCACATCTTCCGACTCTTCACGCGTATCGTGGAAATTGATGCGTTTGTAGTGGTTGTATACTGCTACTGCTAAAGCACGTTTGGCACGATCTTGACCGATTACATAGTGGTTCAAGATATGGAGGAGTTCGATTGGTTTTGGAACTTCAGACAAGTCTGCCAAGACTTCTTCCGCCAACTCCTCTCGAATGATTTCCTGAGCCAACTCCACACATTCATTACAGATAAAGGCGTTGTTGCCTGCGATTATTTTTTGTACTTCTTCTTGGCTTTTGCCACAAAATGAGCAATAAACCATCATATCATTATTCCTATTTGTAGGCATGATTTCCTTCCGTTCTATTCTATACTGTCATTCTATCTAAAATAAGGTCATGTAAAAAGCATGGATACTATTGACCAAATTGGTAAAGGCATTTAACCAGAGCAGGACAGAAAGTCCATAACGCTTTTTACGAAAAGCCTGTGCTCCTGCAAGCAAGCAGACCAAACACAGCATGGCTGTGAAAAAACCAAATATACTACGTTCCATTAGACTTCCTTTCTCTTGCGGTATTGGATGGTAAAATCATAAGGATTTTTCTCATCTTTGGTATAGGATTTGCTTGAAACTGTCTCAAAAAGAGACAAATCAAACTCCTCAGGGAAATAGGTATCTCCCTCCACCCGAGCATGAATTTGAGTCACAATCACTTCGTCAAGGTAGGGTTCAAAAGCCTGAAAAATTTGCTTCCCACCGATAATATAAAGATTCTTTTCTTGAGCCTGATACCAGTCCAAGACAGACTGGACATCCTGAAAAGTAGTAACCCCGTCTATCTTTTCTTCAGAATTACGCGTCAAAATCAGAGTTTCCCGTTGTGGAAGCAAGCGACGCCCCATCCCATCAAAGGTCACACGCCCCATCAAGATAGCATGATTCAGAGTTGTTTCTTTGAAGTGTTGCAGTTCTGCTGGCAAATGCCAAGGCAGGCGATTTCCCTTACCAATCACACCCTCTTCATCCTGGGCCCAAATAGCTACGATTTTCTTAGTCATGCTTCCATCCTTTTCACTGATAGTACTATTTTATCAAAAAACTCAAAAAAAGACTGGTTTGGAATAGCTTACAGAATAGAAAAAAATCTGTAAGAGGCATCCTACAGATTTTTATATGATTATTCTATTTCTTACAAACCAGGTGCTTGTCCAAGTTCTGCGGCAAGCATCCAGATTGTTTTATCAGTTTCAGTTTTAGCATCTGTAAAGATACCGTTTGTCACATCGTCACCTTCTTCATCAGTAACATCCAAACCTTTTTGGAAGAGTTCTGACAAGTAACGGTAGATAGCAAGGACACGTTCCAAGCTTTCTTCAACATTACGGTATTCACCAGCTTCTTCTTCGATTTCACTGTTTTGAAGGAATTCTGTCAATGTAGAGAATGGGCTACCACCAAGTGTGATCAAACGCTCACTGATTTCATCCAATTGACCATCAAGAGCTTCCATATACTCATCCATTTTTGGATGCCATACAAGGAAACCACGACCACGCATGTACCAGTGCACTTGGTGCAAAGCAACGTGAGCTACATACAAATCAGCAACAGCTTGGTTCAATACTTCCTTTGTTTTTGCCAATGCTACTGGCGCTGCTTTTGTTAATGATGTTACGTCTTTTACTGCTTCTTTTTTCAATTCTACCATTTTATTTTACCTCATTCATTATTATTTGTAACCACTTCTTAATGATTACTACCTTAGTATACTACTAAGGAAAACCAATAGCAAGCCAAATGACTCACATGAGAAAAGTTGCAATAGACTGATAATTTAAGAATTTTTTAGAATGAAACCCAGTCACTTTCAAACTCTCTTAACAGAGATAAAATAAAGAAAAGAGCATACAATTTGTAGGCTCTTTTCTCAGTTTTACATCTTAATACCAGACGCTAACATCAACATGACCCCGAATCCCTTTAAGAGAGTCAGATGAAGTATATTGCCATCCTTTTTCTCCTGAATAATGAGGATTGTTCCAATCAAGCGCATCCGTATAAGCTGCAACCCAGTTTACATGTTGTAAAATATTTGGATGATTCAAACGAGTTTGCAAAAGTTGACGATAGCTATAAACTTTCACATTTTGATAACCTGCTTTTTTCATGGTTTCCATATACTTATTGATGATTTTAACCCAAGTGTCTGTATCTGCTGGAGCTTTCTTAGATTTATTTTCATACTCCCAGTTTTCAACATCATAGTAGATTGGATAAGATAAGTTCATCTTGTATTTCTTCAAGAGTTCAATAGTCTGCTTGGCATCATTCTCAGCATCTGTTTCATTTTCTGCATAGGTATAAAGATAAACACCATAAGGAATGCCTAGTCGATTAAATTCTTGAATATTATAAGCCAATTCCTTATCTTCTACACCGCTATATCCCAAGCGAACAATAACGCCATCAACCCCATTTTCCTGGATAACCTTTTTCCAATCACTAATGCGGCCATTATGCTCACTGACATCAATAACCTTCTTAGCACGGTCAGTTCCGACCTGTTCTTCACGATGGTTAAAGAAATAACGGTGTCCATTTCGATAAACCCAACCAACATTCAAGGCTTTCTTTTCTTTCAGTTCCCCTGAATCAGCAAAAGTATAACGAGTATCGTCCATGATTAACTCACCTGTTGCCATGACACCACTTTCAGTAAGATAGTAGTTTCCATGCCACTCATCTTGAGCCATGTATCCCCACTTCTTGAAATAATACCACTTTCCATCAATCTTTTGCCACTGTTCATTAGCATAAGAACCATCTGCCTTAAGATAGAACCAACTCTTATAATGATTATCATAAAGCCATTCGTTTTGCATCATGGCACCTTGACCATTCAAGAAATAATTTCCTTGCCACTGACTTTTAGCCATATAGCCCCACTTCTTGAAATAGTACCATTTGCCATTGATTTTCTGCCATTCTTGTTCTGCATAAGAACCATCTGCCTTGAGGTAGAACCAGCTCTTATAATTGTTATCGTAAACCCATTCATTTTTAGCCATGTAACCACCCGCTTTGAGGTAATAGTTTCCATGCCATTCTTTTTGAGCATAACGACCATCTGCTTTTATATAGAACCAACTATTGTAGCTAGTATCGAAAATCCATTCACTCTTAGCTTTTGAACCATCTGCTTTTACATAGAAGTCACCTTCCCAATGTGCTGATGTTGAATTTGGCTTACTTTCTTCTTTCTGACTACTAGCTCGCGTCTCTTTTACTTCTTCCTTTTTCTCTGGACGCTGACTAGAAGAAGTCTCAACCTTTTTCTCTTCTTCTTTTTGACTTGTAGTCGTTTCTGATTTCTTTTCTTCTACCTTACTAGAAGAAGCTTGAACACTGCTTTCTTCCGAAGATGCTTTCGCTTCAGCTTCATTTGCAGCCACCTGATTAACGATCAATCCAAGCAAAAAGGCACTTGCTAATCCAATTTTTCCAATCTTTGTTTTCAATCTTTCCTCCCTTATAAAAAATGGAACAGACATCTGAATGCTGTTCCACCTAGCTTTTGCTACTTACTAATTATTTTACAAAGTCAAGCAATGCCAAGAAGCTTTCAGCTTCAAGTGACGCACCACCAACAAGGGCACCGTCAACGTCTGGGCAAGCCATGTATGAAGCAACGTTTTCAGGTTTAACAGAACCACCGTATTGAACACGAACTTTGTCTGCAACTTCTTGACCAAAGTCAGCAGCTACAACGTCACGAACAACTTTACACATTTTTTGTGCGTCGTCTTGTGAAGCTGATTTACCAGTACCGATAGCCCAGATTGGCTCATAAGCGATAACTGAGGCAGCGACTTGTTCAGCAGTCAATCCAGCCAATGCAGCAGATACTTGAGCACCTACAAACTCAGCAGCTTTACCAGCTTCGTAAGTTTCAAGTGATTCACCACAACAGATGATTGGAAGCATACCGTTTGCAAAGATTGCTTTTGCTTTTTTGTTGATATCTTCGTCAGTTTCATGGAAGTAGTCACGGCGTTCTGAGTGACCGATAACAACGTAATCAGTACCGATTTCTTTCAAAACTTGTGGGCTAGTTTCACCAGTGAAAGCACCTGCATTTTCAAAGTAGCAGTTTTGAGCAGCAACTTTAAGGTTTGAACCTTTTGCAGCAGCAAGAACAGTTGTCAAATCAAGAGCTGGAGCTGCGATACCTGCTTCAACAAGATCTGATGAAGGAAGTTTTGATGCAACTGCTTCAACGAATGCTTTAGCTTCTTCTGGATTTTTGTTCATTTTCCAGTTACCAGCGATAAATGGTTTACGTGACATTTCACATACCTCTTTTTTCAATTTATTTTCTATTTATTTTATCACAATTAGACACAGCTTGCAAATCTTACTCGGATTTCAAGCCTGCTTACATGGATTAATCCTTCCAGAGATCCATGGCATTTCTGAAATCTGCCGATACCTGTGTCAACTGAGGGTTGCTTGCTTCTCTCTCTGCCCGCTTGGCCTCTATTTGAGCCACACTTTTAATGCCTTCATGGCGCCAATTTCTCAAAATCGCCTGAATGTACTTCCAGTTTGATTTTCCATTCAAAACAGCTTCACGAAGAGCTTCCTTAATCAAGTCAGCACTGGTTCCATCTTCCTTAAGAGTCTTGGTCAAATCCTCAATCTCAAAAGGGGTCAACAAGCGTCCCAATTCCTGCTGGAAGGTTTCCACCAAATCTTTGAGCTGGTTTTGAGGTGTCAACTGGTCTGAACTTGAATGAGCTGCTCCAAGCAGGTCATCCAAACGTTCCAATGCCAAACTAGCATCAAAAAGCAATTCTATTTCACCATTCAATTCGATCGTTCGATACTGAAGTAGTCCCCTCTCCGTCAGATTGGAAATAGCCTGATTGACATCCGAAATTTCCTTGCCAATCCTTTCAGCAATCTGGCTTGGCGACATTTCTTCCAAACCTGTCGTATTTTGCAAATAGAAAAATTGCCAGACTAAAAAATCATCGCTGGACGGAAAGAGTTCCTTAAAATGCAAGAGCAGGGCACTCGGTAAAACCAAGTTCCCTGATTTAAAAGCGTCTAAATATGTCATAATTCCTCTTATAAATACCCAAATGCAGAAGCATCATCTTCTATTTTTCTCCAGTCAAAAGGGGTTTCCTGATAGACGGCATAGTTCACCCAGTTACTGAAAAAGAGGGCTGCTGATGAAGACCAACAAAGACAAGGTGTCTGGTTGACATCGTCATCCTTAAAGTAATTTTCTGGAATATGTGGATCTAAACCTGCATCACGATCTCGGAAATATTCATTTGCCAAAGTATCACGGTCATATTCCAAATGCCCAAAACTATAAATTTCTCGTAAATCACGACTAGCCAAAATCGAAACCCCAACCTGAGGTCCTTCTGATAAAATCTCGAGATTGGTTTTATTTAAGACCTCTTCCTTAGAAATCTCCGTATGCCGTGAATGAGGGGATACATAGCTATCGTCAAAGCCTCTAAAGAGAAGGTGCCCTTCCTTTAAAGTATCCTGAGGATAGATACCCGATAACTTACTGTCCATCTGGTATTTTTCCACTCCATAACGCAGATAAAGTCCCGCCTGAGCACCCCAGCAGATATGAAGGGTCGAATAGACATGGGTCTTGGACCACTCAAGCACCTGACTGAATTCCTCCCAATAGTCCACTTCCTCAAATGGTAAATGCTCAACTGGAGCACCCGTAATAATCATCCCATCAAAATACTCATCCTTGACTTCAGGAAAAGTTTTATAAAAGGTCTCCATGTGCTCTGAACGAGTTGTTTTAGAACGATGGCTCTCCATATATAGAAAATCAATATCTAATTGTAAAGGTGTGTTAGCCAAATGGCGCAATAACTGGGTCTCTGTGACCATTTTCTGTGGCATGAGATTTAAAATTAAAATCTTCAAAGGACGGATATCTTGGTGGGCAGCACGTTGATCATCCATGACAAAGATATTCTCTGTCCGTAAAATCTCAACAGCTGGCAATTTTTTATCAATTCGAATCGGCATAACCCTCTCCTAGCTGTACTCTTTCAGGAATAATTGCATATGTTTGAATCCAAATTTCAAACACCTAGTCCTTTTATTATACTGCAAGAAGATATAGTTTTCAATTATAGTTTTTCTCTAACTAGCTATAGTCTATTTTTATATCCTAATGTAGAGAAAACAGCCCTAGGGACTGTTTTTTCATTAATAATGCATAAGAACTTTGTAATCGTAGTCACCGATTTTTTCACGGCCGTTCAATTCATCCAATTCAACAAGAAAGGCACACCCTGCTACAATACCACCAAGTTTTTCAATCATCTCGATAGTTGCCTTAACAGTTCCACCTGTTGCCAAGAGGTCATCTACGATCAGAACACGTTGACCTGGCTTAATAGCATCTGCGTGCATAGTCAAGGTATCAACACCGTACTCTTTTTCATAGTCAGCAGAAATAACTTCGCGTGGCAATTTACCTGGCTTACGAACAGGTGCAAAACCAATTCCCAACTCAAAGGCAACTGGACAGCCCACGATAAAACCACGAGCCTCAGGTCCCACGACCATGTCGATTTTCTTGTCAGTTGCATACTGAACAATTTCACGAACAGCGTAGCTATAAGCATTCCCATCAGCCATCAAAGGACTGATATCACGGAAGGTAATGCCTTCCTTTGGATAATTTTCAATTGTTGCAATGTAATCTTTTAAATTCATCTTTTTCTTTCTTTCAAAGTTTTTACTCTTTATTATACCATATTTTCTCCAAAAGAAGAAAGTATAATCATTATTTCCTAACTAAGAGCCCTGATTTCGATATCCACTCTGTAACCCCCGTGACAACAGCAAAAAGCTGATGAATCATTCGATTCATCAGCTTTAGGGATGATATGTTTATTGCAAACAAATCATATCAATTAGAAAGCTTAGTCTTCTTTCTTCTTGCGAGCTACAAGACCAAATCCGCTCAATACTCCGAGAAGTCCAAGTGCTGCAAGGCTAGCATTGTCTTCTGTACCAGTATTTGGCAATTCGCGCTTAGCTTCAGCTTTTTTCATTGCTGTTGCT
>NZ_JAPVZJ010000018.1:0-35857 GCF_041432295.1 Streptococcus sp. 27098_8_109 | reverse complement strand
GTTTTAGTAGATAATAATAATGAACAAGGTGTTCATAAATCTATTATAACAAAGGAATGAGAAAGATGAAGGCAAAATATACTGTTTGGGTAGCTTTTTTCTTAAATTTAAGCTATGCTATTGTTGAGTTTATCGCAGGAGGCATCTTTGGTTCGAGTGCTGTTCTTGCTGATTCTGTCCATGACTTGGGAGATGCTATAGCTATTGGCATATCGGCCTTTTTAGAAACAATCTCAAATAGAGAAGAAGATAGGCAGTACACCTTGGGTTACAAGCGATTTAGTCTTTTAGGGGCACTTGTGACTGCTGTGATTCTTATCACAGGATCCATCCTAGTGATTTTGGAAAATATAACTAAACTTTTTAATCCACAGCCCGTTAATGATGAAGGTATCCTCTGGCTAGGGATCATTGCAGTCAGTATTAATGTGCTAGCTAGTCTAGTAGTTCGCAAGGGAAAGACAAAGAACGAGTCAATTCTCAGCCTGCACTTTTTTGAAGATACTCTTGGTTGGTTGGCTGTCATTCTAATGGCGATTATCCTCCGATTTACAGATTGGTATATTCTTGATCCGCTCTTATCTCTTGTCATTTCCATCTTCATTCTAACAAAAGCCATTCCACGTTTTTGGTCTACACTCAAGATTTTCTTGGACGCTGTGCCGGAAGGAGTAGAGACTGGTGATTTGGAGAAGGATTTGGATGCTCTGACCAATGTCAAAAGTGTCAATCAACTTAGTATTTGGTCCATGGATGGTCTGGAAAATAATGCCATTATCCATCTCTGTTTAGAAGATTGGGAGCAGATGACGGAAACAAAGAATCAAGTGCGTCAGCTCTTAGAAGAAAGAGGTGTGCAGAATATTACAATCGAAGTGGATACCAGCCAAAGCAATCATGCGCAACATAAGCGGAGGGTAACAGCCTTAGAGCAACCCCATGGGCATCAACACTAGAAAAGAGGCTGGGGAAAAGTCTTTAAAAGTGAAAAGCGCATAGTGTCAGGCATTAAAAAAACTTGATACTATGCGTTTTATTGTGGGGACATTTACTTCATTTTATCTTGAAATTTAGTTTTTGCCTAGATTCTAATATCTTAATCATTCCTTGTACTCTCTCTCAATGTCAGTCTGGTTCCCAGCATGGTCAGGCTAGGGATTTTGCGACCGTGGAGTACTTCCTTATTAAGAATATCCATACCTGCTCGGCCCATTTCCTCGGTATAAACGGTGATGCTAGAGAGAGGAGGATAAACCTGCTTGGTCAAGCTAGTGTCATTAAAAGAAATGAGGCTGACGCGGTCTGGCAGGCTGATTCCAGCTTCTTGGAGGGCACGGAGAGCACCGATGGCTAAACTATCACTGGCAGCAAAAAAAGCTGGCGGGAGTTGGTCTCCCAAGCTCTGAATGGCTTCCTTCATCAAGTCATAACCAGACTGGGCAGTAAAGCTTCCTTGAAAGACCAGTTCATCATGATAGATTCCTTTTGTTTGACTGTAGTTTCTGAAGTTTTCTAGACGCTTATCCTGAATGATTTCTTCTTGGTCAGTTGTTTCCTCAAGCCCTGTTAGAATCCCGATACTGTCCATTCCTTGGCTGAGGAAATAATCGACAACTTGTTTCATGGCAGTGTAAAAATCCGTGATAATACAAGTATGTCCTAGTGAAAGTGTATCGCTGTCTAGAAATACAAGAGGCTTTTGGTATTCTTCAAAGGCAGAAATCTGAGCTCGGCTAAATTTTCCGATGCAGAGAATCCCAATTACTTCCTCGCTTAATGTAAAAGGATGGTCATTAAAATAGCGCAAGATATCATAGTCCAGTTCTTGGGCTCTTTTTTCGATGCCTAGGCGAATCTGGTAGTAGTAGAGATCGTCTAGCTCCCCTTGTTCGCTGACCCATTGGATAATGGCAATCTTTTGCTTGGGCTTGTGGGACTCGCCTGTCTTGAGATGCTTAGTGTAGCCCAGCTCTTCAGCAACGGTTAAAATACGATGTCTCGTTTCTTCTGTAACAGATAGGCTCTGGTCGCGGTTGAGGACACGGGATACGGTCGCGATAGAGACAGAGGCTAGCTGTGCAATGTCTTTTAAGGTAGTCATAAATCCTCCTTCTTTTAGGTTAGTATATCATATTTTTCTGCTTTTTACCGATAGTTTAGTAAAATTTTAGTAAAAAGGATTGACCTTGGGAAATCCCTTGGATACAATAGAAGAAAACGATTACACGTTAAGGTGACTTAACGGACAGTAAAAGGAGAAATCATATGACACAACATCTTACTGCTGAAGCCCTTCGTAAAGACTTTCTTGCTGTTTTTGGTCAAGAAGCAGACCAAATATTCTTTTCACCAGGTCGTATCAATTTGATTGGGGAACACACAGACTATAATGGTGGACATGTATTTCCAGCAGCCATTTCCTTAGGAACTTATGGGGCTGCTCGCAAACGTGACGACCAAGTTTTACGTTTCTACTCAGCTAACTTTGAGGACAAGGGTATTATCGAAGTGCCTCTCGCCGACCTCAAGTTTGAAAAAGAGCACAACTGGACCAACTATCCAAAAGGTGTCCTTCATTTCTTGCAAGAAGCTGGACACGTGATTGACAAAGGTTTTGATTTTTATGTTTATGGGAATATCCCAAATGGTGCTGGCTTGTCTTCTTCAGCATCCCTTGAACTCTTGACAGGAGTCGTGGCAGAGCATCTCTTTGATTTAAAATTAGAGCGTCTCGATTTGGTTAAAATTGGAAAACAAACAGAAAATAACTTTATCGGAGTCAACTCTGGTATCATGGACCAGTTTGCTATCGGAATGGGAGCGGACCAACGTGCTATTTACTTAGATACTAACACTTTAGAGTATGACTTGGTGCCACTTGATTTGAAGGACAATGTCGTTGTTATTATGAACACCAATAAACGCCGTGAATTGGCGGACTCTAAATACAATGAACGTCGTGCTGAGTGTGAAAAAGCGGTGGAAGAATTGCAAGTTGCCTTAGATATTCAGACCTTGGGTGAATTGGACGAGTGGGCCTTTGACCAATACAGTTATCTGATTAAAGATGAAAATCGTTTGAAACGTGCTCGCCATGCTGTGCTTGAAAACCAACGTACTCTCAAAGCCCAAGTAGCCCTTCAAGCAGGAGATTTGGAAACATTTGGTCGTTTGATGAATGCGTCACACGTTTCCCTAGAGCATGACTATGAAGTAACTGGTTTGGAATTGGATACTCTTGTTCACACAGCTTGGGATCAAGAAGGAGTTCTCGGTGCTCGGATGACAGGGGCAGGTTTTGGCGGATGTGCCATTGCCTTGGTGCAAAAAGACACTGTTGATGCCTTTAAGGAAGCTGTTGGCAAACACTACGAGGAAGTAGTTGGCTACGCTCCAAGCTTCTATATCGCTGAAGTTGCAGGTGGCACTCGCGTCCTTGACTAGTTAAAAGGAGGCTCTATAGTGACCTTAGTAGATAAATTTGTAACACACGTTATTGCTGAAAGTTCATTTGAGGAAATGGATCGAATCTACCTGACCAATCGTGTCTTGGCACGAGTGGGAGATGGTGTTTTGGAAGTTGAGACTGGTCTAGATAAATTGATTGACCTCAAAGACCAGTTGGTTGAGGAAGCCGTTCGATTAGAGACGATTGAGGATAGTCAGACTGCGCGTGAGATTCTCGGTGCTGAACTGATGAACTTGGTAACTCCTTGTCCAAGTCAGGTCAATCGTGACTTCTGGGCAACCTATGCCCAATCTCCTGAGCAAGCGATAGCGAATTTCTACCAACTCAGTCAGAAGAATGACTACATCAAACTCAAGGCTATTGCTAAAAATATCGCTTATCGTGTTCAATCTGATTACGGAGAGCTTGAAATTACCATCAACCTCTCTAAGCCTGAGAAGGATCCGAAAGAGATTGCGGCAGCCAAGTTGGTGCAAGCTAGTAATTATCCTCAGTGTCAGCTTTGTCTAGAGAATGAGGGCTACCTTGGTCGAGTTAACCACCCAGCTCGCAGCAACCACCGTATTATACGTTTTGAAATGGCTGGTCAGGAGTGGGGATTCCAGTATTCGCCCTATGCTTACTTTAATGAGCACTGTATCTTTTTAGATGGCCAGCATCGTCCCATGGTCATTAGTCGTCAGAGTTTTGAGCGTTTGTTGGCTATCGTAGAGCAGTTTCCAGGATATTTTGCTGGCTCTAATGCCGACTTGCCGATTGTGGGAGGCTCTATTCTAACTCATGATCACAATCAGGGAGGCCGTCATGTCTTTCCTATGGAATTGGCTCCCTTGCAAAAGACCTTCCGATTTGCTGGTTTTGAGCAGGTCAAGGCTGGGATTGTCAAGTGGCCTATGTCAGTGTTGCGTTTGACTTCGGATTCCAAAGAAGATTTGATCAACTTAGCTGACAAGATTTTGCAGGAATGGCGTCAGTATTCAGACCCTGCCGTGCAGATTTTGGCAGAGACAGACGGGACACCGCATCACACCATCACACCTATAGCGCGTAAGCGTGATGGACAGTTTGAGTTGGACTTAGTCTTGAGAGACAATCAGACTTCTGCAGAACATCCTGATGGCATCTATCATCCCCACAAGGATGTTCAACATATCAAGAAGGAAAATATCGGCTTGATTGAGGTCATGGGCTTAGCAATCTTGCCCCCACGTCTGAAAGAGGAAGTGGAGAAAGTCGCTAGCTATCTTGTAGGAGAAGCTGTTACAGTTGCCGACTATCATCAGGAATGGGCAGACCAACTTAAAGCTCAACATCCAGACTTAACGGATAAAGAAAAAGCCCTTGAAATCGTCAAGGACTCTGTGGGTGCTATCTTTGCGCGTGTGCTTGAGGATGCAGGAGTTTACAAGCAAACGGAACAAGGACAGGCAGCCTTTATGCGCTTTGTGGAACAGGTTGGAATTTTGCCAGACTAGGAGCTTTCTCCTTGCACAGTCCTATAAAAAGTAGTATCATAGTGTCGTTTGAAATATCAGGAGGAAACGATGAAAGATTTTCATTTTGACGCTATATCTGCCTTTGAAAATTACGAAATTGAAAAAATGAGAGATGGTCACGTTGTGGTGACGACAAAAGTAGTGGATTCGTCGCTCAACTACTATGGCAATGCACATGGTGGCTATCTCTTTACTCTCTGTGACCAGATCAGTGGTTTGGTGGTTATCTCGCTGGGGCTTGATGGAGTGACACTTCAGTCCTCTATCAACTACCTCAAAGCAGGAAAACTCGACGACGTATTGACCATTAAAGGAGAATGTGTCCATCAAGGTCGCACAACCTGTGTGGTGGATGTGGATATTACCAATCAAGAAGGCAGAAACGTCTGCAAGGCAACCTTTACCATGTTTGTCACAGGCCAGCGGTCAGAAGACAGACAGGTAAGGATATAGAGAAACAAAAAAGAGGCTCGCACCTCTTTTTCTTATTTCTTTTTATGATTTAATACAGCATTGAGTACAATGGCGAGTAGGCTGGCTACGACGATTCCGTTTGAGAAGAACATTTGGAAGGCTGTCGGCATGCTGACAAAGAGATTACTGTTATTGAGTCCGACACCTGCAGCGATTGATACAGCTGCGATAAGGAAGTTGTGTTCATTGTTAGCAAAGTCAACACGAGCGAGGATTTGCATCCCTTGAATAGATACAAAACCAAACATCACCAGCATGGCACCACCGAGGACAGGGCTTGGAATGATTTGGGCAAGGGCACCAAACTTAGGAAGGAGTCCAAGGAGAACCAGGAAACCAGCTGCGTAGTAGATTGGCAGGCGAGTCTTGATACCTGATAATTTAACCAAACCAACGTTTTGTGAAAATCCTGTGTAAGGGAAGGTGTTAAAGATTCCTCCGAGAAGTACGGCCAAACCTTCTGCGCGGTAACCGTTGCGCAGGCGCGTGCTGTCGATTGGATCTTTTGTGATATCAGACAAGGCCAGATAAACACCAGTAGACTCAACCATAGACACTGTTGCGATGATACACATCATGACAATAGATGAGATTTCAAAGGTTGGCATCCCAAAGTAGAGTGGAGTTGGGACATGGACAAGTGGTGCTGCCGTAACAGGAGAGAAGTCCACCAAGCCCATGCTAGCAGCAATGGCTGTTCCAACAACTAGACCAATCAAAATGGAGATAGACTTGATAAATCCTTTGGTAAAGATGTTGATCAAGAGGATAATCAGAACAGTAATGGCTGCAAGCAAGAGACTTTGACCAGTTGGTTCTGGAACGTTATTTCCCATATTTCCAATAGCGACAGGAATCAAGGTTAAACCAATCGTAGTAATAACAGATCCTGTTACGATAGATGGGAAGAGATTGGCTACTTTTGAGAAAATGCCTGAAACAAGAACCACGTAAATCCCTGATGCGATAAGGGCACCAAACATAGCGCCACTACCATGGCTTTGCCCAATCATAATCAAGGGAGCGACCGACTGAAAGGCAACTCCAAGAACGACTGGGAGTCCAATTCCAAAGTATTTGTTGAGTTGGAGTTGAAGGAAGGTTGCCACCCCACACATGAAGATATCTGTAGAAATCAGGTAGGTCAACTGCTCAGTTGAATAGCCAAGGGCTGTCGCAATCATGATGGGAACCAGGATGGATCCTGAGTACATAGCTAGTAAGTGCTGCAAGCCAAGAACAGCTGCTTGCGAGTGTTTTTCTTGAGTTTGCATTAGAGATCTGCCTCCTTAAATACGACTTGACCATTTTCAAAACGATCCAAACGAGCGAGTGATAGAACAGAGTAGCCTGCTTTTTCAAGCAAATCACGGCCATCTTGGAAGGATTTTTCAATCACAATACCGATAGCTTCGACTGTGGCACCAGCTTGTTCGATGATTTGAATCAAGCCTTTGGCAGCTTGGCCATTAGCAAGGAAATCATCGATAATCAAGACCTTGTCCTCTGGTGAGAGGAATTTTCCAGCGATAGAAACGGTGCTGGTAACCTGCTTTGTAAAGGAGTAAACTTCGGCAGTTAAGATGCCTTCGTTCATGGTGATGTTTTTAGCTTTTTTGGCGAAAATCATGGGAATGTTTAAGGCTTCAGCTGTAAAAACAGCTGGGGCAATACCCGACGCTTCAATGGTTACGACTTTGGTAATGCCAGCAGAAGCAAATTTTTCCGCAAAAATCTTACCAATCTCTCGCATCAAGCTAAAGTCAACTTGGTGGGTTAAAAAGGAATCCACCTTGAGGATGTTGTCACCCAAGATATGCCCATCCTTGAGGATGCGCTCTTCTAATAATTTCATAAGACCTCCTAAAGTCTAAAAGCCAGTTTACTTGTTGGTTAAATGTTTCTATGGTGATCCAGTTTGCTAGTACTATATATTTGATAAAACTAGTACGAGCGAAGCGAGTCTTATCAAATATTTCCCGTTGTAGTGGTATCATAGACAATAAGTTTGTTATTGTCTATGACGGAATTTTTGAGACTTTTGGCTCAAAAATTAGGGATGAAATTCCGAAGGAAGTTGCTCCCGTCCGCACTACTTAAGGGAAATATTAAAAATATTCAAAAAGGACCTACTTAATCTCTAAGTAAGTCCCCAAAATAGGCATGGCAAAAAAGACCATCCCCTCAAGCTAACTTACTTATTGTTAGGTGTTCCGGCACCTTGTAGAAACGTCGTGCCAATTCACGACATAAACAAGTAAAACGATATTCGATTTAACATAGGCTTGTGCCAATGTTTTTATTTTACACTAAATAGCTTTAGAAATCAAATATTTTGTTAGTATTTTGCTTAAAAAACGAACATATATTATAAAAATGGGTAAAAAATAAGTTATTGACTAACATTTAGAAGATTTTTCCATCATGAAAGGCATATTATCAAGATTTTTCAAGACTTGACAATATGCCTTTTTCTGATTTTAAAGACTTTACCCAGTCTCTATTATTCTATTCGCTAAATCTTAAAAAATAGCCATCTGGATCCAAAATCGCAAATTCATGGGGATATATAAAGCTATCTCCTACTCGAAATTCTCTTTTTGTCAGGGGACGATGGATAGGATAGTCAGCTTCCAGCAGTTTTTGGTGGAGTTGAGGAATATCTGCAATGCCAAAGGAAATATTGACACCGCGCCCGAAAGGATAGGTCAGCTGAGCTAATTCTTTTACGCTGCCTTCTTCTAGCATAAGTTGGCAGTCTTCAAGCGAGAGGAAGAGAAATTTCTCCTCTGGACGCTCGTATTCGACAGAGAATCCTAGCAGGTTGCAGTAGAAGTGGCGTGATTTTTCGATGTCAGATACTACAAATTCAGGAATGACAGCTTGATAGTCCATTCGTTTTCTCCTTAGAGTTCAATCTCCATGACAATGGGTGTGTGGTCTTGGCGAGCTCCCGAGTCGATCATATCAGACTTAGTCACCTTGTTAGCGATGCGGTTACTTGTGAGCCAGTAGTCAATTCTCCAGCCAGTATTATTGATTTTAGAGGTCTTGCTGCGCTGTGCCCACCAAGTGTAGCGTTCTGGAACATCGCCGTGAATGTGGCGGAAGGTATCAGTAAATCCAGTTGCTAAAAGGTTGGTAAATCCAGCACGTTCCTCGTCGGTAAATCCAGGTGAACGGCGGTTGCTGGCAGGATTTGCAAGGTCAATTTCATTGTGGGCTACATTGTAGTCACCGGTCGCAAGGACTGGTTTTTCTTTGTCTAGTTCAGCCAAGTACTCCGCATATTTGACATCCCAGACTTGGCGTTCTTCCAAACGTTTGAGGCCGTCGCCAGCGTTTGGAGTGTAAACTTGGGTCACGAAAAATTCATCAAATTCTAGAGTGATGATGCGACCTTCTAAGTCCATGGTAGAAGGGGCACCGATTTCTGGAAAAGTGACAGTGGGTGTGAGTTCTTTCTTATAAAGGAACATGGTTCCAGCATAGCCTTTGCGGGCAGGTTCTTGAGAAGAACGCCACGTGTTTTCGTAGTTTGGAAAGAGTTCAGCTAAAATTTCCAAGTGTTTTTTAGTAGGACCCTTGGCAGAAAGCTTGGTTTCTTGGATAGCGATGATATCAGCATTTTCAGCGACCAAGGTTTGTAGTACTTCTTGGGACAATTTGGCACGAGTTGAGTCACTAGTTAGGGCAGCATTGAGGGAATCAATATTCCATGAGATGAGTTTCATAAAGTTACCTTTTTCATTCAGATTATAGATTTTATTATACCAAAAAAAGGTCCATTTCCCCAACGTATGGCTTGAAAAATCACTCTCTTTCGTTTATAATTAAGAATGATTTTATGAAAGGGAGTGAAAATAAATGAAATTTTACTCATATGACTATGTACTTAGCCAAATCAGTCAGCAAAATGGCATCATGATTGGCTTTGGAATTGTTCTCCTAGCTATCACAGGATTTTTTGCTTTTAAAGCCTATCGAGATAAAAAGGGGACTAAGTTTCGGGAATTGGTCATGATTTTGGCCTTGACCTTGGTGGCCATGCTTTTGGTGACAATCTCAAAATACCAGACCAATCAAGCCTCTAACAACCAATTTCAAACCTCCCTTCATTTCATAGAGGTTGTTTCCAAAGACTTGGGAGTGGATAAATCAGAAGTTTATGTCAATACTTCTGCAGCCACTGATGGAGCGCTTGTCAAGGTAGGTCCAAATTTCTACCGCGCCATGAACGGGAGCCAACCAGACAAGTATCTTTTAGAGAAATTAGAATTGCATCAAACAGACGCTATTGAATTGGTGGAGGTAAACAAATGACACTCAATTATATGGAAATTTTAATCAAACTGGCCTTGGGTCTTTTCTCGCTTGTTTTTGTTATCAATGTGACAGGAAAGGGGAATCTAGCACCTAACTCTGCTACAGACCAAATTCAGAACTATGTTCTCGGTGGTATCATTGGTGGGGTGATTTACAATAGTTCTATCAGTATTCTCCAGTATGCAGTGATTTTGATGATGTGGACGATTTTGGTCTTGACCCTCAAATGGCTCAATAACAATGTTCGTTTTGTCAAACGCTTGATTGATGGTAAACCGACTCTGCTCATCAAAAATGGGCAGATTGACCCAGAAGCCTGTCGTTCAGTTGGTTTGTCTGCGGCAGATGTTGCTCTCAAACTTCGTAGCCAAGGAATTTTCCAGATGAAGCAAGTTAAACGAGCTGTGCAAGAGCAAAATGGCCAACTCATCGTAGTCCAAATGGGAGATGAAAATCCTAAGTATCCAGTTGTGACTGACGGTGTGATCCAAGTAGATGTTTTGGAATCGATTGGTCGTAGCGAAGAGTGGTTGCTTGATAACCTCAACAAGCAAGGACATGACAATGTAGCTAATATCTTTATCGCTGAGTATGACAAGGGTGCCGTTACAGTCGTAACCTATGAATAAGAAAAACCTGGGGTCTTGGCCTCAGGTTTCTATTTGCAATCAGAAAGGGATTTTATGTCCATTATTCAAAAACTTTGGTGGTTTTTCAAGTTAGAAAAACGCCGTTATCTAGTCGGAATTGTGGCCCTGGTCTTGGTTTCCGTCCTTAATCTCATTCCCCCCATGGTCATGGGGCGGGTCATTGATGCTATCACATCGGGACAATTAACCCAGCAGGACCTCCTTCTTGACTTATTTTATTTGCTTCTTGCGGCTTTTGGGATGTACTATCTGCGTTATGTTTGGCGTATGTATATCCTTGGAACTTCCTACCGTTTGGGGCAGATTATGCGGTCTCGCTTGTTTGAGCATTTCACAAAAATGTCTCCAGCCTTTTATCAGACCTATCGGACGGGAGACCTGATGGCGCACGCAACCAATGATATCAATGCCTTGACTCGTCTCGCAGGTGGTGGGGTCATGTCTGCGGTGGATGCCTCTATCACAGCTCTGGTGACTTTGCTGACCATGCTCTTTAGCATTTCCTGGCAGATGACTCTGGTTGCCATTTTGCCCCTACCTTTCATGGCTTATGCAACCAGTCGTTTAGGGAGAAAGACTCATAAGGCCTTTGGTGAATCGCAGGCAGCCTTTTCCGAACTTAATAACAAGGTACAAGAGTCCGTATCAGGTATCAAAGTGACCAAGTCTTTCGGTTATCAGTCGGATGAGCTCAAGTCCTTTCAGGCGGTTAATGAATTGACCTTCCAAAAGAACCTCCAAACCATGAAATACGATAGTCTCTTTGACCCCATGGTTCTCTTGTTTGTTGGTTCATCCTATGTGTTAACCCTCTTGGTCGGCTCCTTGATGGTTCAGGAAGGGCAGATTACGGTTGGGAATCTGGTTACCTTTATCAGCTACTTGGATATGCTGGTCTGGCCTCTTATGGCCATTGGCTTCCTCTTTAATATTACTCAGAGGGGGAAGGTTTCTTACCAACGGATTGAAAATCTTTTGTCTCAGGCATCGCCTGTACAAGACCCTGAATTTCCTTTAGATGGTATTGAAAATGGGCGATTGGAGTACACCATTGATAGCTTTGCCTTTGAAGATGAAGAGACACTGACGGATATTCACTTTAGTCTAGAAAAAGGGCAAACATTGGGCTTGGTCGGCCAGACAGGCTCTGGGAAAACATCTTTGATCAAGCTCCTCTTGCGTGAATACGATGTGGATAAGGGTGCTATTTACCTAAACGGTCACGATATTCGGGACTATCGTTTGACAGACCTTCGCAGTCTCATGGGCTATGTTCCTCAGGACCAGTTTCTCTTTGCGACTTCAATCTTAGACAATATTCGCTTTGGGAATCCTGATTTACCACTTTCAGCGGTCGAGGAAGCGACTAAGCTAGCCCAAGTTTACCAAGACATTGTAGTCATGCCTCAGGGATTTGATACGTTGATTGGTGAAAAGGGAGTCAGTCTTTCTGGAGGTCAAAAGCAGCGTCTGGCCATGAGTCGGGCTATGATTTTAGACCCTGATATCTTGATTTTGGATGATTCTTTGTCGGCCGTGGATGCCAAAACAGAGTATGCGATTATCGACAACCTCAAGGAGACGCGAAAGGACAAGACAACCATTATTACGGCTCATCGCCTGAGTGCAGTTGTCCATGCAGATCTAATCTTGGTTCTGCAAAATGGTCAAATTATTGAACAGGGCACACACGAAGACCTGCTAGCTATGGATGGCTGGTATGCCCAAACCTACCAGTCTCAACAGTTGGAAATGAAAGGAGAAGAAGATGCAGAATAAGAAAGAACAATGGACTGTATTGAAGCGCTTGATGTCTTATCTCAAGCCTTATGGACTCCTGACCTTTTTGGCACTCAGTTTTCTCCTAGCGACTACGGTCATTAAAAGCGTCATTCCCCTTGTGGCTTCCCACTTTATCGACCAGTATCTGAGCAATCTCAACCAACTCGCCGTGACCGTTTTGCTGGTCTACTATGGTCTCTATATCTTGCAAACTCTGGTTCAGTATGTCGGTAATCTTCTCTTTGCGCGCGTGTCTTACAGTATTGTTAGGGATATTCGTCGCGATGCCTTTGCCAATATGGAAAAGCTGGGCATGTCTTATTTTGACAAGACGCCAGCAGGCTCCATCGTCTCTCGTTTGACAAATGACACCGAGACTATTAGTGATATGTTTTCGGGGATATTATCCAGCTTTATCTCAGCAGTTTTCATCTTTCTGACAACCCTTTATACCATGTTGGTGTTGGATTTTCGTTTGACAGCTTTGGTCTTGCTCTTTCTCCCCTTGATTTTCATTTTGGTCAATCTCTATCGGAAAAAATCAGTGAAAATCATTGAGAAAACCAGAAGTCTCTTGTCAGATATCAATAGCAAGCTGGCTGAAAACATCGAGGGAATCAGAATAATCCAGGCCTTTAATCAAGAGAAGCGCCTACAGTCAGAGTTTGATGAAATCAACCAAGAACACTTGGTCTATGCCAACCGTTCTGTAGCCTTGGATGCCCTCTTTTTGCGCCCTGCCATGAGTTTGTTGAAACTCCTAGGATATGCAGTTTTAATGGCCTATTTTGGCTATCGTGGCCTTTATCTGGGAATAACTGCCGGGACTATGTATGCCTTTATCCAGTACATCAACCGCCTTTTTGACCCCTTGATTGAAGTAACGCAAAACTTTTCAACCCTTCAAACTTCCATGGTTTCTGCAGGCCGTGTCTTTGCCCTGATAGACGAGAGGACCTATGAACCCCTTCAAGAAAATGGGCAGGACGAGATCAAAGAAGGCAATATCCGTTTTGAACATGTATGTTTCTCTTATGATGGAAAACATCCGATTCTGGATGACATTTCTTTCTCTGTTAATAAGGGTGAAACCATAGCTTTTGTAGGGCATACAGGTTCTGGGAAATCTTCGATTATTAATGTCCTCATGCGCTTTTATGAATTTCAGTCAGGGCGAGTTCTCTTGGATGATGTGGATATCAGGAACTACAGTCAGGAAGAGTTGAGAAAAAACATCGGTCTGGTCTTGCAGGATCCCTTCCTCTATCATGGGACCATTAAGTCCAATATCGCCATGTACCAAAATATTAGTGATGAGCAGGTACAGGCTGCAGCTAGCTTCGTAGATGCAGATTCCTTTATTCAAGAACTTCCTCAGGGTTATGACGCCCCTGTTTCTGAGCGTGGCTCCAGTTTTTCAACAGGGCAGCGCCAGCTTCTAGCCTTTGCTAGAACAGTCGCCAGTCAGCCTAAAATCCTGATTTTGGATGAAGCGACAGCCAATATTGACTCTGAAACAGAAAGTTTGGTTCAAGCTTCACTGGCGAAGATGAGACAGGGACGGACAACCATTGCCATTGCCCACCGTCTTTCTACTATCCAAGACGCCAACTGTATTTATGTTTTGGACAAAGGGCGAATTATTGAGAGTGGAACCCATGAGGAACTCTTGGCTCTGGGAGGAACCTATCACAAGATGTATAGTTTGCAGGCAGGGGCCATGGCCTAATACTCTTTGAAAATCTATTCAAGTCAGGTCAGCTTTATCTGCAACCTAAAAGCTGTACTTTGATTTTCATTGAGTGTAAGAAGGAAATCCTTCAAATTACAGATTTCTTTCACCGCCTTTTCCATTTTGTGGTATAATGAAAAATGTTGACAAATAGTATAATAAAAACAAAGGAGAAACAGCATGCTGAAATGGGAAGACTTGCCCGTGGAAATGAAATCAAGCGAGGTTGAGTCTTACTACCAGCTTGTCTCTAAAAGGAAGGGTTCGCTGATTTTCAAGCGTTGCTTGGATTGGGTTCTAGCCTTGGTTGTACTTGTTCTGACCTCTCCCATCTTTCTCATCTTGAGCATTTGGATCAAGTTGGATAGCAAGGGGCCAGTGATTTACAAGCAAGAGCGCGTGACCCAGTACAATCGACCTTTCAAGATTTGGAAGTTCCGTACCATGGTGACGGATGCGGATAAACAAGGGAGTCTGGTGACTTCTGCTAACGATAGCCGCATTACCAAGGTTGGCAATTTTATCCGCCGTGTCCGTTTGGACGAACTGCCTCAGTTGGTCAATGTTCTTAAAGGTGAGATGTCCTTTGTAGGGACGCGTCCTGAAGTGCCTCGTTACACAGAGCAGTATAGCCCTGAGATGATGGCAACCTTGCTTTTGCCAGCAGGGATTACCTCTCCAGCCAGCATCAACTACAAGGATGAGGACACTATCATCAGTCAAATGACGGAGAAAGGTCTGTCGGTTGACCAAGCCTATGTCGAACACGTCCTTCCTGAAAAGATGCGCTATAACCTCGCCTATCTCCGAGAGTTTAGTTTCCTTGGAGACATCAAAATCATGTTTCAAACCGTGTTTGAAGTGCTAAAATAAAGTAGTCATGAGAGAATGAGTACAGATAAAAGGAGCAAATCAATGCCAAATTACAATATTCCATTTTCACCACCCGATATTACGGAAGCAGAAATTGCTGAAGTAGCGGATACCCTGCGTTCTGGTTGGATTACAACAGGTCCTAAGACCAAAGAACTGGAGCGTCGCTTGTCTCAATATACACAGACGCCCAAGACTGTCTGTCTTAACTCTGCAACTGCCGCTCTTGAGTTGATTTTGCGTGTTTTGGAAGTGGGTCCTGGAGATGAAGTCATCGTTCCAGCTATGACTTATACAGCTTCATGTAGTGTCATCACTCACGTAGGAGCGACCCCTGTCATGGTGGATATTCAAGCAGATACGTTTGAGATGGACTATGACTTGCTGGAGCAAGCTATCACTGAAAAGACAAAGGTGATCATCCCAGTAGAGCTCGCAGGGATTGTTTGCGACTATGACCGTTTGTTCCAAGTTGTGGAAAAGAAACGTGACCTCTTTACTGCTTCAAGCAAGTGGCAAAAAGCCTTTAACCGTATTGTGATTGTCTCTGATAGTGCCCACGCTTTGGGATCAACTTACAAGGGTCAACCGGCTGGTTCTATCGCTGACTTTACTTCCTTCTCATTCCACGCCGTTAAGAACTTTACAACGGCAGAAGGTGGAAGTGCCACTTGGAAAGCCAATCCAGCGATTGACGATGAAGAGATGTACAAGGAATTCCAAATCCTTTCCCTTCATGGTCAAACAAAAGATGCCCTAGCCAAGATGCAACTGGGTTCATGGGAATACGATATCGTGACACCAGCCTACAAGTGCAATATGACAGATATCATGGCTTCCCTTGGTTTGGTACAATTGGACCGCTACTCTGGTTTGTTGCAACGTCGTAAGGACATTGTGGACCGCTATGATCGTGGTTTTGCAGGTTCTCGCATCCATCCATTGGCACATAAGACGGAAACTGTTGAGTCAAGTCGTCACCTCTACATCACCCATGTAGAAGGAGCGAGCCTAGAAGAACGCAATCTTATCATCCAAGAATTGGCCAAAGCAGGAATTGCAAGTAATGTCCACTACAAACCACTTCCTCTCTTGACAGCCTATAAGAATCTTGGCTTTGATATGGCAGATTATCCAAGAGCCTATGCCTTCTTTGAAAATGAAATTACGCTCCCTCTTCACACTAAATTAAGCGATGAAGAAGTAGACTATATCATTGAGACTTTCAAAACAGTTTCTGAAAAAGTGCTAGCTTCATCAAAAAAATTGTAAAAAAGTCTTGACAAAGAAAAAACAAAGTATTAAAATAAGTTCAACAAATCAGAAAAGTAACTATTTTTGATCTTCAGGGAGCCTGTGGTCATTGTGAACAGGTGGTTGGAAGTAGTGAAAGTGGGCTGATTTTAAAAATGAATTTGAAACAATGAAAATTCGGTGCGCACACCTTACAGTGCAACTTGTTGTTAGACAAGGCAGAGATGTAAAGGGGGATAGTCCCTTTATAATTGAGGTGGCACCGCGTTACCAACGCCCTCACACGGAATTTAATTCTGTGTGTGGGCTTTTTTCTTTCGGTCATTTTGTTTTTCTTTTATTAGGGCGTTAAGTTACCTTGATGAACATAAAGTTCTATCTGCAGCTCCTTGCCTACTACTAAAAGCAAACAAAAAGCCGAATTAATATAGAAAGAGGAAAATTTTATGACAACTAAAGGTTATTTTGGACAATTTGGTGGTAGTTTTGTACCGGAGCCGATTCAGGCTTTGTTGGATGAGTTAGAAGTGACTTTTGACAAGTACAAGGATGATCCAGAGTTTTTGGCAGAGTTTCGCCATTACTTAAAAGACTATTCAGGTCGCGAAACACCGCTTTATTTTGCAGAAAGTTTGACAGATCACTTAGGTGGGGCTAAGATTTATCTCAAGCGCGAAGACCTTAACCATCTGGGTTCACACAAACTAAACAACGTTCTGGGTCAAATCCTTCTTGCAAAACGAATGGGCAAAAAGCGAGTGATCGCAGAAACAGGAGCTGGTCAACATGGTGTTGCGACAGCAGCGGCTGCAGCCAAGTTTGGTATGGCCTGTGATGTCTACATGGGGGCAGAGGATGTGGAGCGTCAACGTCTCAATGTTTTCCGCATGGAGATGATGGGAGCAACTGTTCACGCAGTTGAAACAGGGACACGAACTCTCAAGGATGCGGTAGATGCAGCCTTTGGAGCATGGATGAATGACCTTGAAGCTTTCTATGTACTGGGATCTGCTGTAGGCCCTCATCCTTATCCTACAATTGTTCATGAATTCCAAAAGATCATCAGTGAAGAATCTCGCCGTCAAATCTTAGAAAAAGAAGGCCGTTTACCAGACTACGTTATTGCCTGTGTAGGTGGTGGTTCCAATGCCATTGGTGCTTTTTCACAGTATGTGGCTGATGAAGAAGTTAAATTGGTTGGGGTAGAAGCTGCTGGGCACGGACTTGATACAGACAAGCACGCAGCTACTATGACAAAAGGTAGTATCGGAATTGTTGATGGCATGAAGACTTATGCAGTCTTTAAGGAAGACGGAGAGCTGGCTCCAGTTTACTCTATCTCAGCTGGATTGGACTATCCAGGGGTTGGCCCAGAACACGCCTACTTCAAAGATTCTGGCCGCGTAGAATACGTAGCAGCGACAGATGAAGAAGCTGTTCAAGCCTTGCTCCTTCTTAGTAAGACAGAAGGGATTATCCCAGCGATTGAAAGTTCGCACGCCATCGCAGAAGCGGTTAAACGTGCACCGAAACTAAGTAAAGATGAGATTATCATCATCAATGTCTCTGGTCGTGGAGACAAGGACGTAGCTGCTATTGCAGACTACCTAGAAGCTAAAAAATAAAAGATGGAAAAATTACAGTCTTTTCTCTCACAGAGAGCTTGTGGTTGCTGGAATCAAGCAGAGAAAGCTGTAAGGTTGGGTCCATCTGAAACGAGAGAAGAAAACATAATTCTCAAGGGAGTGCCCTTTATCGCACAGCCTGTTATAGGAAAGTTCTGAGACAGGAATGAGAGATAGGAGAAATCCTATAATTGAGGTGGCACCGCGAATTTCGTCCTCACGCAAGTTATTTTGCGTGGGGATTTTTATATATTTATCGTAGATATGGCTATCAGTTTTAAATTATGCTTCATCACTAGATAGATTTCTATAAAATATTTGCTAACGAAGTGAGCATTGACCCGCTATTTCCCGCTATAGTGGTATTCTAGAGAAGCAAAGATGCTTCTCTAGAACGGAATTTTTGAGAGTAAAATAGTTTGGGGAACTATTTTAGCCTGAGCCTAGAAATGAATGAGCGAGGAGCTCGAAAATTAGGTCTTTCATTTCATGGATTTCTAAAATCATCCACTGGATAATTTTACCTCCCGTCCGCACTATTTAAGGGAAATAGAAAAAAGACCAAAAATTAAAAATAAGAAACTGAAAGGGAAAATACAATGGAACGAATCATTCATGGAGATGTCTTATCACCAATCTTGGCTTATATGCGCCTAAAGGGGCAACACAAGGTTATTTTAGAGAGTATTCCGAGAGACAAGGAAACCGCTCGTTTTTCTATCTTAGCCTATAATCCAGTTTTTGAGATTAAGTTTGAAAATGGAGTTCTTTATCAAAATGGTCAAGTGATTGATCGGGATCCCTTGGATTTCCTTTATGAAGTGACTCATAAGAACCAGCACCATTCAGACCTACCTTTTGGTGGGGGAGCCATTGGATTTGTTGGCTACGATATGATTTCGCTTTATGAAGAAATTGGTCAAATTCCTGAAGATACAATTGGAACTCCAGACATGCATTTCTTCGTCTATGAGAGTTACATGGTCTTTGACCACAAGAAGGAAAAAATCCATGTCATAGAGGATGCTCTTTATAGTGAGCGTAGCCAAGAAGACTTGGAAGAAGCCTTGAACCAAGTGCTTGAGGAATTACGCATTCCTGCTCCAAATGAATTTGAAGACTTGGATCTATCTCCACTGGACTTCAAACCCCATATCGCTCCTCAGAAGTTTGAGGAAATGGTGGAAACAGCTCGTGACTTGATTCGTAATGGCGATATGTTCCAATGTGTACTCAGTCAGCGCTTCTCAGCAGAAGTTACTGGAAATCCATTTGACTTCTACAGAAATCTCCGCGTGACTAATCCTTCTAATTACCTTTATTTCTATGATTTTGGTGATTATCAAATCATAGGAGCTAGTCCAGAAAGTTTGGTTTCTGTCAAAAATGGCATCGTGACAACCAATCCGATTGCAGGGACACGACCAAGAGGCGCTACGGATGAAGAAGATAAGGATTTGGCGACAGACCTGCTTTCGGATGAGAAGGAAACAGCAGAGCATCGGATGTTAGTAGACTTGGGACGTAATGATATTGGTCGCATCTCTGAAACGGCCAGTGTCCAAGTCACTAAGTATATGGAAGTGGAGCTTTTCCGTTATGTCATGCATTTGACCAGTGTGGTCAAGGGGCGTTTGCTTCCAGAACTCACTGCCATGGATGCTTTGAAAGCAACACTTCCTGCCGGAACAGTTTCAGGAGCACCAAAGATTCGAGCGATGAGACGAATTTATGAACAGGAAACAGAAAAACGGGGCGTATACGCAGGAGCAATCGGCTACTTGTCTGCGACGGGTGATATGGATTTCGCCATTGCCATCCGAACGATGATTCTCAAAAATCAAACAGCTTATGTGCAGGCTGGGGCAGGGATTGTCTACGACTCCATTGCCCAAAACGAATACCAAGAAACCATTAACAAAGCAAAATCTATGACTAGAATTGGAGAACTAAGACCATGATTTTATTAATTGACAACTATGATTCTTTTACTTATAACTTGGCCCAATACATTGGGAATTTTGCAGAAGTTCAGGTCTTGAGAAATGATGATCCCAGGCTGTATGAAGAAGCTGGAAAAGCAGATGGTCTGGTCTTTTCGCCCGGTCCTGGTTGGCCAGTTGATGCTGGAAAGATGGAAGACATGATTCGTGATTTTGCTGGCAAGAAGCCGATTCTTGGGATTTGTTTGGGCCACCAAGCTATCGCAGAAGTCTTTGGCGGTAAGCTAGGCTTGGCTCCCAAAGTCATGCATGGGAAACAGAGCAATATCAGCTTTGAAGCGCCATCTGTTTTGTATCAAGGTATTGAGGACGGCCGTGCGGTCATGCGTTACCACAGTATTTTAATTGAAGAGATGCCAGAAGACTTCGAAGTGACAGCTCGTTCAACTGATGACCATGCCATTATGGGAATTCAACACAAAAATCTACCAATTTATGGCTTCCAGTACCATCCAGAGAGCATTGGAACGCCAGACGGCTTGTCTTCTATTCGGAATTTTATCGAGAAGGTTGTAAAGTGAGGAAACTAGGATGAAAGAGATTATTGAAAAACTAGCAAAATTTGAAAATTTATCAGGTGTGGAAATGACGGATGTCATTGAGCGTATCGTAACTGGGCGTGTAACGGAGGCGCAGATTGCTTCTCTCCTTTTGGCTCTTAAGATGAAGGGGGAAACACCTGAGGAACGCACAGCCATTGCCCAAGTCATGAGAGGACATGCCCAACATATTCCAACTGAGATTCATGATGCCATGGACAACTGTGGTACAGGTGGGGACAAGTCTTTCAGCTTTAACATCTCCACAACTGCAGCCTTTGTCTTGGCTGGTGGTGGTGTTCACATGGCAAAACACGGTAATCGCTCGATTTCTTCTAAATCTGGTTCTGCAGATGTCCTCGAAGCCTTAGGCATCAACCTAGACCTCAAACCAGCTGAATTAGGTAAGGTCTTTGATAAAACTGGTATCGTCTTTCTCTTTGCTAAAAATATGCACCCAGCAATGAAATACATCATGCCAGCTCGTTTGGAATTGGGAATTCCAACAATCATGAACTTGACTGGTCCTCTGATTCACCCAATGACTTTGGAAACACAGCTTCTTGGTATTAGTCGTCCAGAACTTCTAGAAAGTACAGCTCAGGTTTTGAAAAATATGGGTCGCAAACGTGCTATAGTGGTTGCTGGTCCAGAAGGATTGGACGAAGCTGGTTTGAATGGAACAACCAAGATTGCCCTTCTTGAAAATGGCGAAATCACCTTGTCAAGCTTTACTCCAGAAGATCTAGGGATGGAACGCTACGCTATCGAAGATATTCGTGGAGGCAACGCTCAGGAAAATGCAGAAATTTTGCTCAGAGTTCTTAAAAATGAACCAAGTCCATTCTTGGAAACGACAGTTTTAAATGCTGGTCTTGGTTTCTATGCTAATGGCAAGGTAGCTAGCATCAAGGATGGAGTTGCCTTGGCCCGCGAAGTCATTGCTAGTGGCAAGGCCCTTGAAAAACTCAGACTGTTACAGGAGTACCAAAAATGAGTCAGGAATTTTTAGCACGAATTTTGGAGCAGAAGGCGCGTGAGGTTGAGCAGATGGAGCTGGAGGAAATCCAGCCCTTGCGCCAGACCTATCGCTTGGCTGACTTTTTGAAGAATCATCAAGACCGCTTGCAGGTGATTGCAGAAGTTAAGAAAGCTAGCCCTAGTCTGGGGGATATCAATCTCGATGTGGATATTGTACAACAGGCCCAGACTTATGAAGCGAACGGCGCAGTAATGATTTCTGTTCTGACAGATGAAGTTTTCTTTAAAGGACATTTAGATTATCTACGGGAGATTTCCAGTCAGGTAAACATTCCGACGCTTAACAAGGACTTTATTATTGATGAAAAGCAAATCATCCGTGCTCGCAATGCAGGTGCGACAGTCATCTTGCTCATTGTGGCAGCCTTGTCAGAAGAACGCCTCAAGGAACTGTATGACTATGCGACAGAGCTTGGTCTGGAAGTCTTGGTGGAGACTCACAATCTAACTGAACTAGAAGTGGCTCACAGACTTGGTGCTGAGATTATTGGGGTCAATAACCGCAACTTGACCACCTTTGAAGTTGACTTGCAGACCAGTGTAGATTTGGCTAAACATTTCAAAGATGATTGCTTGTACATTTCTGAATCTGCTATTTTCACAGGGCAGGATGCGGAACGAGTAGCACCATACTTTAATGGAATTTTAGTTGGGACAGCTCTTATGCAGGCAGAAGATGTGGCCCAGAGAATCAAGGAGTTGCAGATTGATAAAGGTTAAGATTTGTGGACTATCGACCACAGAAGCGGTAGAGACAACCGTATCAGCAGGGGCCGACTACATCGGTTTTGTCTTTGCACCTAGTAAAAGACAGGTGACCTTGGATCAGGCTGCTGAGCTGGCAAAGATTATTCCTGCAGATGTCAAAAAGGTTGGCGTATTTGTTTCACCAAGTCGGGCTCAACTGCTAGAAGCGATTGACAAAGTTGGCTTGGACTTGGTTCAAGTTCACGGTCAGGTGGCAGATGATTTGTTTGAGAATTTGCCTTGTGCCAGTATTCAGGCTGTGCAGGTGGATGGAGAGGGTCATGTGCCCAATTCTCAGGCAGACTATCTACTCTTTGATGCCCCTGTGGCTGGGAGTGGCCAGACCTTTGACTGGGCTCAACTGGATACGACGGGACTAGCACAGCCCTTCTTTATTGCAGGTGGGCTTAAGGAAGACAATGTAGTAAAAGCAATTCAACACTTTACTCCCTATGCAGTCGATGTATCAAGCGGAGTGGAGACAGATGGACAAAAAGATCAGGAAAAGATTAGAAGATTTATAGAGAGGGTAAAGAATGGCATATCAAGAACCAAATAAAGATGGATTTTACGGAAAATTCGGCGGACGTTTCGTCCCAGAAACATTGATGACAGCAGTTTTGGAGTTGGAGAAGGCCTACCGTGAAAGTCAGGCAGACCCAAGTTTCCAAGAGGAATTAAACCAACTCTTACGCCAGTATGTGGGGCGTGAAACTCCTCTTTACTACGCAAAAAACTTGACCCAGCATATCGGCGGAGCCAAGATTTACCTCAAGCGTGAAGACCTCAACCATACAGGGGCCCACAAGATTAACAATGCCTTGGGACAAGTTCTTCTGGCTAAACGCATGGGCAAAAAGAAAATTATCGCTGAAACAGGTGCTGGTCAGCACGGTGTGGCAACTGCAACTGCTGCAGCCCTCTTTAACATGGAATGTACGATCTACATGGGTGAGGAAGATGTCAAACGCCAAGCCCTCAATGTCTTCCGTATGGAGCTTTTGGGAGCTAAGGTTGAGGCAGTGACAGACGGTTCGCGCGTGCTCAAGGATGCAGTCAATGCAGCCCTTCGTTCATGGGTAGCTAATATCGATGATACCCACTATATCCTTGGTTCTGCCTTGGGGCCTCATCCATTCCCAGAAATTGTTCGTGATTTCCAAAGTATCATCGGTCGAGAGGCCAAACAACAGTATCGCGACTTGACAGGACAAGATCTGCCAGATGCTTTAGTAGCCTGTGTTGGCGGTGGTTCAAATGCCATCGGTCTCTTCCATCCATTTGTAGAAGATGAGTCTGTAGCTATGTATGGTGCTGAAGCGGCTGGACTTGGTGTAGACACAGAGCACCACGCAGCTACCTTGACCAAGGGTCGCCCTGGTGTCCTTCACGGTTCCCTCATGGATGTGCTCCAAGATGCTCATGGTCAAATTCTTGAAGCCTTCTCTATCTCAGCAGGTTTGGACTATCCTGGTATCGGTCCAGAGCATTCTCACTACCACGATATCAAACGTGCCAGCTATGTTCCTGTGACAGACGAGGAAGCCTTAGAAGGATTCCAACTCTTGTCTCGCGTAGAAGGGATTATCCCAGCCTTGGAATCTAGCCATGCCATTGCCTTTGCGGTAAAATTGGCCAAAGAACTTGGTCCAGACAAGTCTATGATTGTCTGTCTATCAGGTCGTGGGGACAAGGATGTGGTCCAAGTCAAAGATCGCTTGGAAGCAGATGCAGCAAAGAAGGGAGAAGCTCATGCCTAAGACACTAACAAAAAAATTAAACGCTATAAAAGCAGCTGGAAAAGGAATTTTCGTTCCCTATATCATGGCTGGAGACCATGAGAAAGGTTTGGATGGTCTAGCTGAAACAATCTACTTTTTAGAAGATTTGGGTGTCTCTGCAATTGAAGTGGGCATTCCCTTTTCAGATCCTGTCGCAGATGGACCTGTTATAGAAGAAGCTGGCTTGCGCAGTTTAGCCCACGGGACCTCTACCCAGGCTTTGGTTGAAACCTTGAAAGCCATTGAAACAGAGGTTCCACTGGTCATCATGACCTACTTCAACCCCCTCTTTCAGTACGGTGTGGAGAACTTTGTCAAAGATTTGGCAGATACGGCGGTTAAGGGCTTGATTATTCCAGACCTGCCTCATGAGCATGCCAACTTTGTAGAACCATTTTTGGCAGATACAGACATTGCCTTGATTCCCCTAGTTAGCTTGACCACAGGAATTGAGCGCCAGAAAGAGTTGATTGAAGGGGCAGAAGGATTCGTCTATGCAGTTGCCATCAATGGGGTGACAGGGAAATCAGGCAATTACCGCGCAGATTTGAACAAGCACTTGGCACAACTTCATCAAATGGCCGATATCCCAGTCTTGACAGGATTTGGCGTATCTAGTCAAGCTGATGTAGAACGTTTCAATGCGGTGTCAGATGGCGTTATCGTCGGTTCGAAAATTGTAAAAGCTCTCCACCAAGGAGAGCCGATTCAGGACTTTATCAAACAAGCAGTAGCTTACCAAAAATAATCACACAAGCAGCAAGTAAGAGGAAAGGCACGAAAGGAAGTCTTTCCTTTTTCTTTTGCAGGAGAAAGGCTAGAATTCCCATCGCAGAAGCAAACTGAATCAAGATGAGTAATTCTGTTGCGCTAAAGACGAGAGCACAAGAAGCTAAAAAGAGAAAATCCCCTGCGCCCATGCGGATATCGATAAAATGAGCCAAAAAGCCAAGAGCAAGGAAAAAGACCATGACCAGATTCCAGCCAGAGGAAGCCATGAGGATTAGGTGGAAAGTCATCCAGACCAGTAGGGGATATTCCTGATGGCGAAAGTCGTAGATGCCCAAGGTCAAACCAGCAGTGATTAGGATGACTTGCCCCAAGGAAAGCAATTCCCAAGACCAAGCCAGAAAGAGGAGTCCTAAGCCTAGTTCAAAGAGGGCATACCAGACAGGATAAGGAGCCTTGCAGTAGCGACAGCGAAAGCGATTGAGCACCTGCGAGAGAATCGGAATCAAATCTAAGGGACGCAAGGGAGTCTGACAGGAATCGCAGTGACTAGCTGGTAGGATAATCGATTGCTCAGGAAAACGGTCAATGACCAAACCGAGAAAGGAAGCTAGAATGCTTCCGACAAGAAAAAAATAAAAATCAATCATACTTATCTATTCGTAAAAAATGGGAGAAGTAGTATAATGGAGAAACATAGATAAGATGGTGAGGCAAAGATGATAATTCGTTTTGAAGAAAAGGTGAGTACAGAAAACGCTCAGCTCGTATGCAAATGGTCCAACTCCCTTGGCAAATCCTTTCAAGAACAATGGATGGGACCAAGGATTCCTTTTCCCTTGACCATTCAAGTTTTGCAAGATTTGGAAGGAATCTTTTCAATCTTTGAAGGACAAGAGTTTGTGGGGCTTATCCAGAAAATCAGGCAAGAAGACAGCAATCTTCATATTGGACGCTTTTTTATCAATCCCCAGAAACAGGGACAAGGCATAGGTAGTCAGGCTTTAAGGAAATTTGTTAGTTTGGCCTTTGAAAGTGGAGACATAGATAGTATTTCTCTAAATGTCTACGAGGCAAATCAAGCAGCCCAGCACCTTTATCAAAAAGAAGGATTTGAAATCGTTCAAGTGGTTGAAGCACCTGTACGAAAATACATCATGAAAAAGGGGAGATAGAAGCAAACAGCCTTGAAATCAATGTTGACTGCGATGATGAACCTGAATCAGCCCCTCAAAAGGGACTGTATATGAATGAACGTTACCAGTGTTTAAAAACTAAAGAATATCAGGCACTTTTATCTTCCAAGGGTAGACAAATTTTCGCTAAACGTAAGATTGATATGAAATCTGTCTTTGGGCAGATAAAGGTTTGTTTGGGTTATAAGAGATGTTATCTGAGAGGTAAGCGCCAAGTGAGAATTGACATGGGATTCGTACTCATGGTCAACAACCTGCTGAAATATAATAAGAGAAAGAGGCAAAATTAAAAAGCTAGAGTTCCGCAATTGGAAATCTCTAGCTTTTTGTTTTCTGAGAATCATCTTGACTCAGACTCTTTTGACTAATGTTACTAAAAAGATAAAGTAACTTTTAGCCTTATTTATTGTCGCCACTCAACATGTTTTTAACACCTTCGATAGCACCTTCTACAGCGTCTTTGGCATCTTCAGCAACTTCTTTTACTTTAGAAACAACTTTTTCAGCTGTTCCTTCTTTTTCCATTTTTTCATCACCGATGGCTTTTCCAACACCTTCTTTAATAGAACCTTTAGCTTGATTTAATTTTTCTTCTACTGACATGATAATTTTTCCTGTTATATTTATTTTATCTTAGTTTACACGAGTTTTTTCGTGAGATACTACACCAGTTGCTGCACCTTTAACAGCTTCTACACCTTCACTAACTTTTTCTTGAACAGTTGAGAAACCAGATCCAAGACCAGATTTAGCTTTTTCGAATTGTTCTGAAGCGAATTCTCCTGTTGATTCAGCAACGTCAGATACGCGATCTTGAAGGCTTACTGAGTCTGCTTCATGTTGTTCTTTAGTTTTGATGTCGACAACGTTTACGTTGATTTCAACAACTTCCAAGTCAGTCATTTTAGCAACTTCTGAAGATACGATTTCTCTGATTTCTGAATATAAAGCTGGAACATTTTTTTGGTACTCAGCAATAATGTTTAAGTCAACTGCAACTTGTGTTTTACCAACTTCTACGTTAACACCACTTGTTACGTCATCGCTGTTAACGATTTTTTCTTTAAGATTTGAGAAGAAACCACCGTCGATTCCCAAAAGACCTGAAACGTTTTCTAGTGACAGACCAATGATTTTTTGGATAACTTTATCTTCGTAAGTAAGTTCCCCTTTGATTTCGTGAGCTACAGCAGTAGCATCTTTCTTTTCTACGTTAGTGTTAATGTTTTTTTCGTTTGACATATGAAACTCCTTTAATTAAATTAGTAATTTTTATTTTTTTTTTATTTATCTATATAGTTTTTTTCGATATATAATCCAGCTGCAACTCCCAGTGCTCCTAAAATCAATACAAATATTGTTTTGAAGAAGCCAAAGGAGATAATCAAACAAGCGAGAAATACGCCTATGAGACCAGCGATAATTGGATATCGATATTGTTTAAGCCATTCCATTTTTACTTCCTTACTTTACACGACTAACAGTCTTTTTGTTTTGAGGTTTTGGTTTAGGCTGGTAGTCTTTTACTAGAACTTCTAGTTTAACCTGACGCTCAATACCAAAAAACTGCTTCAATCCATTAGTTATTTCATTTTGAATTAGTTGGCATCTGTCAGCGATGTTGTCCGAAGGAAGAATTTTACCTTCTACATGAACAAAACATTTATTTTTTCGTAAATTTACATGAACAGTTGGGTTCTTGATCAATCCATGATCACTTACCAAACTTCTAACAAAACCTTCGATTGCAGAATTCTTTAATTTCAATGTATCGTTTTTAGTTTCAAGTTGAATTTCCAAATAACGTTTAGGATAAAACAACACAACTAACATCGATAACAAAACTAAAGTTGATAGAGCCACTATCCCCCAGAATATATATCTAGATAGATAGAATTCAACGAAATGATTCTGTCTCCAGCTAAATAGCTGAATGCCTAGATCACTAACTTGATGATAATCTATCAAAACAGGAAGGAAAATTGTCAAGATTAAAATACAGAAAATAATTAAAAATATTTTCTTTGTTTTTGACATATACAATCCTTTCGATTTAACATTAAACTATTTTTAACCGTCTAATCTATTTAAAAATAGTTTATTCTACAAGTAATTATTTTTTACCTGTAAAGAATGATATTACAGTAACAACAATTGCTGCTCCTGCAATAGATGGGATCAAAGCCATTCCAGCGATGGATGGGCCCAACTACCTAAAAGGGATTGTCCTACAGATGACCCGACTAAACCAGCGAATACATTTGCGACGATTCCCATAGAACTACCTTTTTTAGTGATTCTACCTGCTACAAGTCCAATCAGACCTCCAGCAATGATTGACCACAATATTGCTTACCCTCCTTTTCTATTTTAATATCAAAAAATAAATCAATTCCTTTGATTATCGCTATTATATAATTTTAATATAAAATAATCAATTATTTTGATTATTATATAATTTTAATATAAAAAAATCAAATTCTTTGATTGTTGCTATTATATAATTTTTAAAATTAAAAATATAATCTTTCGACTTGAATTTGATTCTGTATTCACGCACTTAATAGACGGTAAAATAAGAAAATTGTTTATATATTGCCTCCGTAGTGTTATTATACGAGATAAAGGATCTTAGTAAAAGTCGTTATAGCATGCTATACCTATTCATTGTGGTATAATTGCAAGAGGTGAAATCCGATAATTTATAAAAAGAGAAAGACATTCATGAGAGATTTATTATCTAAAAAAGTCATAGGCAATTAGAATTATTAGAATTATTATTTGAACATAAACGATGGTTTCATCGTTCTGAACTAGCAGAGTTATTAAATTGTACAGAACGTGCAGTCAAAGATGATCTATCCCATGTTAAATCTGCTTTTCCTGACTTGATTTTTCATTCTTCTACTAATGGTATACGCATTATTAATACCGATGATAGTGATATTGAAATGGTTTACCATCATTTCTTTAAACATTCAACTCATTTTTCGATTTTAGAATTTATCTTCTTTAATGAAGGTTGTCAAGCTGAAAGTATTTGTAAAGAATTTTATATCAGTTCATCTTCGCTCTATCGTATTATTAGCCAAATCAATAAAGTGATTAAAAGGCAATTTCAATTTGAAATCAGTCTGACACCTGTTCAAATCATTGAAAATGAGAGAGACATTCGTTACTTTTTTGCACAATATTTTTCAGAAAAATATTATTTCCTAGAATGGCCATTTGAAAATTTTTCATCAGAGCCCCTATCTCAATTGTTAGAATTGGTTTATAAGGAAACAAGCTTTCCAATGAATTTGTCAACTCATAGAATGCTAAAGTTGCTCCTAGTTACGAACCTATATAGAATAAAGTTTGGTCATTTCATGGAAGTAGAGAAAGACTCTTTTAACGATCAAAGTTTGGATTTTTTAATGCAGGTAGAAGGAATAGAAGGTGTTGCTAAGAATTTTGAATTAGAATACAATATCTCTTTAGATGAAGAAGTTGTTTGCCAATTATTTGTGTCTTACTTTCAAAAAATGTTTTTCATAGATGAAAGTCTCTTTTTGAAATGCGTAAAAAAGGATAGCTATGTTGAAAAATCTTACCATCTATTGAGTGATTTTATTGATCAGATTTCAGTCAAGTATCAGATTGAGATTGAGAATAAGGATAATCTGATTTGGCATCTGCATAATACTGCACATCTGTATCGTCAGGAGTTGTCCACTGAGTTTATTTTATTTGATCAAAAAGGGAATACAATCAGGAATTTTCAAAATATTTTCCCTAAATTTGTTTCAGATGTAAAAAAAGAGCTTTCTCATTATTTAGAGACTCTTGAAGTTTGTTCTAGTTCAATGATGGTAAATCATCTATCTTATACCTTCATCACTCATACCAAACATTTGGTGCTTAATCTACTACAAAATCAGCCAAAGCTGAAGGTTCTGGTTATGAGTAATTTTGATCAGTATCATGCAAAATCCGTTGCAGAGACACTTTCTTATTATTGCAGCAACAATTTTGAACTTGAAGTTTGGACTGAATTAGAATTATCAAAGGAATCTTTAGAAGAATCGCCTTATGATATCATCATTTCTAATTTTATTATTCCTCCGATTGAAAATAAGAGACTGATCTATTCAAATAATATAAACACGGTCTCACTCATATCTTTGTTAAATGCCATGATGTTTATTCGATTAGATTAGTAACCTAAAATAAAAAATGCTATTTCGCGTTTTGAACTGTACCTCAAAAGTTAGACAGAAAAAATCTAATTTTTGGGGTGTTTTTATTAAGAAAAGACCTTCAGTCATTTAAGTAAAATGTACATCTAGAGTCATAGTCCTCTAAAACTCTTGCTTTTTTTGTAGAAGATACGAAAAAAACCTTGATTCCAAGGCTTTTCCTGTTGTATTTAGATGCCCCCTACATGAATTTGTAAGAACTTTTCATATTGAAAATAAACAAAAATGTTGAAATATAGCTGATTTTAGGGAAATACTTTTAGGTATTTTCAATGTAAATATTTCAAAATGGGGCAAAAGTGGGGCAAAAACGAATGACTCGTATTTGGTTTGAAAACCTATAATACCTAATGATTATGCCATACTAGATATATAGTGTTGTTATAAATAAATGTCAGTGCGAGTTCAAATCGGAGGATAAAATGGAAAAACAAATTAATGCAAAAAAGCCTTGATTCCAAGGCTTTTTTATGTTATAAACTCATTAAAATAATCCCCAGTTAGATTTGGAATATTTTTTATTCTGTGTCATATAAAAATAAATAAAATGAATGGCTATAGCTAGAGCTAAAATGGTTGTTATACTCACTACTATTATAGGATTAGAAGCAAAGATTAAAGAGAGAATCAAGGCAGCCAGATAGAGTGTCGCTTGGACACAGTAGTAACTTTTCGAATAGCGAAGATAGTGTTTGTTATGGGGCCCATTTACTAGGACAGCAGCTTGAAAGAGGCCAAATCCGATATAAGAGAAGCTGGTTGCAAAGAGACGATTAGCTTCAGGATTCAGAAGAAAACTCATCGAAACGGTCATCATAAGAAGTCCAATGAAAATAGGATAGTGACTGTAAATTAGAAATAGTCCCTTTTGATTAGATTTTTCATCAATAGCATGGTCGAATTGACCAAAATAAAACAAGAACAGAGAAATCATAATAATGAAATAAAGAACCGAATAAATCGAGAAATTCTCGATTGTAAAGAAGTTAGCTAGCTCCGTAATCATCTCTCCAAACATAATAATGACAAGAAGGGAGATGCGCTCGATTAAATGGGGGAGATTTACCTGGTAATGCTTATCTTTATTAAGCAAGATACTTGGCATAATAAATGTTAGCAGAATACTAGCAAATAAGATATAGACTCTAAGGTAAATAGGAAGAAGAGCTGCTAGATAGAATCCTAAACTTCCTAGACCTGTTATCCATAGAAAACCTTTGATACTTTCCCGATTAGCATCATCGGTTGATTTTCTAAAAAATTCAACCAAATATTGAAAAAATAAGGTAAGGGTTAATGTACCAATAGCCCAACAGAGATAATGAAAATATTGTTGCCAATCAGGTCCAATCATATTGGCTATAAAGAGTAAAATTCCCATTTTGATAAACATGATTACTATGTTAAATAAAGAGTTCTTTCCATAGCGATTGGTATAATCGGTTTGAATCATCCAGGAATCGATGAGAAACAAAGTAGCAATGAAAAAATCAAGGAAAGAATTCCAAGTCAAAATACCGTTATGAAGATGGTCAATTAAAGTAGTTACTTTTGAAATTGCAAAAACAAAAACTAGGTCATAAAAAAGTTCTGAAAATTCTACACGTTTATGTTTAATAAGAGTTGTCATCTTAAGACCTTTCTATTTTAGAAGTACAATTTATTATAACAGAAAATGGTAATAAAAAAAAAGGGAGATGCTTAAATAACTTCATGTGACGCGAATGAACTGCGCCACAAAAGTTAGGTTTTTTCTGTCCAACTTTTGGGGTCAGTACAGAAGGGCCGCTTTTTCTATCGTTTTTTAGTGCTAAGACTACACAAAAAAGCCTTGATTCCAAGGCTTTTTCCTGTTGATTTAGATGCCCCCTACAGGGATTTGGAAAGGACTTTCATATTGAGAGCAATTAAAAATATTGAAATATAAGTGATTTTAGGTATTTTCAATGTCATGATTTAAAAATGGGACAAAAGTGGGGCAAAAACCATACAGATTCTAAACTGTATGGTTCTTTTTTTATCTAACCAAGAAAGGTTAAAACTTATTAAAATAAATGCAATCAACTGTTGAAAACTTTTTAGTCCGTGTAATATAAAAACAAGTAAAAAGTTGAACTATAGGGAATATTGTGTCATAATAGGTAATAGATGAATAATTAATAGATTGGAAATAATGCTTTCTTACCTTAACAAGTTGAATTGGTTATACATTTTTTCGTCGCAATTGTGTCTATCTCTCGAGTTTAGCTAGTTTTTATAAGCTCTGGTTTCTAATCAATATAACAAATTTTAGAAGTGCATAAGACAAGATGGTGACATTACTACAGTCATTTCTAGTCACCATATGTTGCTGGCACAGGCTGTTTGTAGTGTTGGCTATTTACTAGTCAGTTTAATCGGAGTGTTTAATTTTTATTGTTGAAAGGTTTTTATATGGAAAAAATTCTATCTTTAGGTCTGACAGGTTGGAAATTACTTGCTCAGGGTTTCTTATTTGTTCTGCTAGGTCTTATCTTGATGGTTACGGGGACTTGGTTGCCAGTAACGGTTATTCGACTGGTTCTGTTTTTAGCTTGGATAGCAACGGTCTTAGATTTAGTATTACGTATTTTCAAAAAAAGTCAGTCAACGGACACCTTGGGAGTTGCACTGGTTAAATTGTTAGTGCTGGGATATTTGCTTGGCTCCAATTTTGCGACGGATGTGCCGATTTATATTTTGGCTCTTGTGATTGGAGTTTATCAGATTTTTCATGCTACTATCAACCTTGTCACCTATGTTCTCTACCGCAAAAACAAAATTCGACCTCGTTTTCGTCTCTTACTAGATGGACTCGTACTAGTTTTTCTTGGTGGGACTAGTCTTTTGTCCTCTACAGGAAATTCTGTCTTTCAACTCTTTGTATTAGGGGCTTATTTTTTCCTTTATGGTGTGTCCAATATCCGTGATGGTTTCTTGTTTGAGGAGGAAATTGGGAAAAACCATCTCAAACGTCGTGTAAGAATGAGCTTACCTATTGTCCTAGCCGCTCTCATCCCTGCAAGAACTTTAGCAAAAGTTAACAAATTTATGCTGGAAAATGCTGATGAGGAAGAAGATATCCATCTTGGAATAGTGAAGTCTGGTAAGACAGCGGAGCTTGAAATTTTTGTTCATACAGCTGAGACCTCTCTGTTTTCGGCAATTGGTCATGTGGATATCTGCTATCAAGGCCGTGTTATTTCTTATGGCAACTATGATCCGTCTTCTGAGACCTTATTTGGCATGGTAGGAGATGGTGTCTTATATTTCTGTGATCGTGACAAGTACATTGACCTATGTAAACGTGAGAGTCAAAAAACGCTTTTTGGTTATGGGATAGATTTGACGCCTGAAATGGAAAAAGCAGTTCAGAAAAAGTTGGCTGAATTGAAACAACTGACGATTCCATGGGAGCCAAGTGCAGATAAAATCATGACAGGGGATGGTAAGGAAGACTACACCTACGCTTATAAAATCAGACATGAGACAGATGGGGAACTTTATAAATTTATCAAATCTAAGTTTAAATCCTACTTTGTCTTATCTACAAACTGTGTGCTCTTGGCTGATACCATAGTCGGTCAGGCTGGCACCGATATCCTCTCACCCAAAGGATTTATCGCTCCAGGAACTTACCAAGCCTACCTTAATCGAGAGTTTGAAAAACCAAATAGTATAGTCGTATCTAAACATGTTTATTAAGGAGAATTTATGAACTTAGTAAAAAAATACACCCCGTTAATACTTTTTATAGGGCTGGTTGCTCTTGTAATTCTGAATGCATCGAGCTTTATATCAGGAGCAATCTCTCTCTTTGATGTAATATCAACCTTGATTTATGGTGCTGTTATTGCTTTTGTGCTTAATGTTCCTATGAAAAAAATTGAACAGTACTTAGTTAAATTGAAGGTAAAGGCAGAGTTGCGTCGTCCGATTGCCATGGTACTTGTTTTCCTAGCTCTTATCTTAATCGTGATTGCTCTTTTGGTTTTGGTGCTGCCAACCCTAGCTCAGACTATTAGTCAGCTGGGAACAGTCCTTTCAACAGTCCTTACTCAACTTGGGAAATTTCTAGGCAGCTCGGAATTTGTAACCAAAGACATGTTGTCAACTATCGTATCAGGCATACAGGGACAATCTAGTTCTATTAGCCAAGCTTTGATAGGTTTTTTATCAGGTCTGACTAGTAATATCGGCAATATTTTTTCAAGTTTGATGAATGCCTTTTTGATTATAGTCTTCACCTTTTTATTTTTATCCAGTAAGGAACATTTGGCAGCGATGACGAGTCGACTTCTAAAAGTTTTTCTTCCAGAGAAGGTGGTGATAAAGTTGACTTACATTGGACAAGTAGCACTAGAGACTTATGACCAATTTTTGATGAGTCAGCTGATTGAAGCAGTTATCATAGGAGTTATGATAGCGGTTGGTTACAGCGTGTTTGGGATACCCTATGGAGTAATGACAGGTATCTTTGCAGGAGTGCTATCGTTCATTCCTTATGTAGGGCCTATGATTGCTTGTGTTGTGGGAGCGATTTTTATCTTCACAGTGAGTCCTACTCAAGCCTTACTTTCTCTTCTTCTATATCAAGTTATACAGCTGATTGAAGGAAACCTTATTTATCCTAGAGTTGTAGGTCAGTCTATTGGTTTGCCAGCTATTTTCACGCTTGCGGCTGCTAGTATTGGAGGGAATCTTTTCGGACTACTTGGGATGATATTCTTTACACCGATATTTGCTGTTATCTATCGATTGGTTAAGGAATTTGTCGTTGCAAAGGAAAATCAGCTAGATTAAGAAAAACTAAATTTAATAAGATATACTGAGAAGAGAGTGAGAGATTCTCTTCTCTTTTATTTTTAAATACTTTTCTACAAAAAGCTATTAGACGTTAAAAAAAGCCTTGGTTTCAAGGCTTATTTCTGTTGATTTAGATGTGCCCCCTGCAGGGCTCGAACCTGCGCCCCATAGCTTAAGAGTCTACTGCTCTACCAACTGAGCTAAGGAGGCAACAGAAAAAGCTGAGAATGTAACTTCCCAGCTATTTTAATATGCCCAAAATGGCAGCTAGATTATTTACGAAAGGCATCAAGGATATAGGTGAAACCAACAATTAAAAATGCAAAGGCAACGACATAAACGACAAAGACACTTGTAGCTACTGGATTGAACAAAATCACTAGACCTAGTAAAAATGCAAGCAACGCTATCCACATGATATGGTTGCCAATAATAGGGAAAATCAATCCCAGACGATTGCCTTTAAAGAAAGCTATAATGGCTTCTACAATTAACCAAATTCCTAAAATAGTTGGAATGACAACTGGCAGCGTCACAAAGCCATAGGCAACGAGGTAAAGAGCTAAGAGAAGATTAACAATCCCTTGGAAAAGATGAGCTGGTGAGCGAAGCTCTTTTGGTACAGAGAAATAGCCTAAAATAGCTGCTATAGAAGAAACCAGTAAACCAAATGCAATCCACCAGCTGTAAACAACAAGATTAGCTACTGGGTTTGTAAATAGGAAAAGTCCTAAAAGGACAAAAACAACTCCTGCAAGGAATAGCAGTAAACGATTAGAAAATTTCATTTCAATACCCCCTATATAGTATAGTCTGATAATAAAACTATTATACTTATTTTTATAGAAAATGTCAATAAAATAAATAAACAATTTGGAAGTTTCAGTTTTTATTATTTTGAAAATAAAAAGAGAAGATAAAATTTGTCTTCTCTACATGAAAATATTGTATGGCATCAAAGCAAAAGTAACTGGCTTTACACTATTTGTAAAGATGTAATTTGATTCAAAAAGAAAAGATAGATTTAAAATGTGGGACAAATGATGGGGTAAATCAGTTATAGACAAGCAAAAAA
>NZ_JAPVZJ010000017.1:0-38517 GCF_041432295.1 Streptococcus sp. 27098_8_109 | reverse complement strand
GTTTTCTTTAAAAATCCTTATTTGACATGTTTTGCCAATTCTTCTTGAGCTTTTTTATTGGATTCTTCTTTTTCTTTCAGCCATTTTTCTTTAGCTTTTTCATATTCATCTTTTGTGACTGTCTTATCTTGTAATTTGAGGTATTTATATGATTCAACCCCTTTATTACCAGCCAATGAATATGGTGTTGAGAAAGGAACAATTTTTCTCAATGTTGGTGTTCCGCCTAGTGAAACATTTGGAATTGCTAGAGAGCTATCTACTAACCAAGCTTGAGCATCAGCATATTTCTCATAACGTTTAGCTGGATCTTGCTCCTTATTGGCTTCTTCCAACATTTGAGTGTAGACATCCAATCCAACAGCCTTGGCCTTGTCATTGGCTTCACCTGGCTCTAAACCTAGATTTTGCATCAAACCACCAGAATTAACATTAAAGACATCAAGATAGGTTGAAGGGTCTTGATAGTCTGCACTCCAACCACCGTTGTAAAGATCATAATCTTTCTGAGCAGCAGTTTGAGCCAGATAGCTTGTATTATCAAAGTCCTCAGTAGAGAGTTGGTGAACATCAATCACAACATTATCTGAACCCAAGACAGATTCAATTGATTGTTTCATGGAATTAATTCCTTGAATCTCTGCCTTATTCGTCAAATCTACTGCTTTATCTAAGTGGATAGGGAATTGGACTCCTTTGGCTTGAAGTTCTTTCTTAGCTTCTGCAAATTTAGCCTTGGCTTTTTCAGGATTATAGTATGGATCCTGGGCATCCGCAAAGTTGATTCCTTGCCATTCCTTACCATAATTGACCATCTTAGAGGCTACTACTTCACCAAAGTCTTTTCCATTGATACTTACGAAGTTTGGAGGAACAACCAAGTTACGCAAAATCTTAGTTGCACCATCTTCTCCCTGAGATTGAGCCCCGTAGGCTGTACGGTCATAGGCAAAATTAATGGCTTGACGGAAGTTTTTGTTAAGAACCGCTTCTTGAGTCGATTTCTTCTCAGCATCACTTGTCTTGGAAGTGAATTTATAAGATTTTCTATCCAGATTAAAGTTTAAGAAATAAGAAGTAGCATCTTGCATGCTATAGATGATATTGTCCTTATTCTTTTCTTTAATTCCTTCAAAACTTGAACTATTTGGATAAAGACGAGCGTAGCTATAAGCCCCCTCGACAAAGTTACGAGCCAGTGCATCCTGGTCACTACCATCATAATAGGCCAACTTCACATCATCTACAAAGACATTTTTAGCATCCCAGTAGTTAGGATTTTTCTTGAATTCGATGACAGATTTTGAAACAAAGGATTTCATCAAGAAAGGTCCATTGTACAAAATGCTAGATGGGTCTACCTTCCCAAAATCATCCCCTTTTGATTTCAAGAAATCAGCGTTAACTGGGAAGAGAATGGTTGAAGTTGTTTTAGAATTCCAATAAGATTCTGGTCGTGTCAAGGTATATTGAACAGTTTGGTCATCAAGAGCCTTGACTCCAACAGTTGAAAAGTCTGTTGTTTTACCGTTAATATAGTCATCCAAACCTGCAACGGATTCTTGCACCAAGTACAAGGCTTCGGATTTTTTATCAGCTGCATATTTCAAACCTGTCACAAAGTCTTGAGCAGTTACAGGAGCATATTCTTCCCCATCTGCAGTGTACCATTTCGCATCTTTACGCAGTTTGTAAGTATAGGTCAAACCGTCTTGAGAAACACTCCAATCCTCTGCCAAAGATGGAACATAATTTCCATATTGGTCATTTTCCATGAGCCCATCTACCAGATTGGTCACTATATCATTGGTTGTTGCACGGTTTTCCGCTAGATAGTTCAAACTTGATGGGTCACTTACGTAAACATAGTTATATGTTTTTGACCCTGTGCTGGAATTTCCACACGCGCTTAACAAAATACCCGCACTTAACACGACACCTGCAAGCGTTGCATACTTGGCTTTAGACTTTTTCATCTCCATAACCTCCTGATTTAAATATTTGTCTTATTATACAACTTGAGTTTTATTTAGTCAATAGCTTTTTAAGTAAAATTTAAGAAAAATAAAATTTCTATCTACAAACTATAGAAATTATTCTACAAAATAATAAAAAGAGAATAATTCAAGCATTTCATGATAGAAATGTTCAAATTATCCCTTTTATTTATAAAAAAATTATTGAGAAATTCTTAATTTTGCTCGTAGACGATTTGCTTGGGCTTTTCCAATCACCTTGTCCAATAGACGGGTACGGAGACTCAAGAATCCGTAAACTCCTCCCCCCATGGCACCGACAAGGGCTACATATAGGAAACTCCACAAACGTCCACTTGGTTGGAAGACAAATCCTAAAATCCACTGGAATGTCCCAACTACTAGAAACATGAAAATAGTTAACAAACTGATTAAAATGGTTCGTTTCAAAATCACTTTGCGCTTAACACCAGTTACCTTGCAAATGTCCCGATACATCAAAAAATTAGGAATGATGAGCCCAATTGTTGTAGAAATCAAAGGCCCGTAACTGTGAAAGAGAGCAATGGTTGGCAGTTGCAAGACCAGCTTGGCAATGGAACCATAGATAAAATAGAGAACGGCCTTGCGGTTGCGGAACATAGCTTGAAGCATTGGAGACAAGACCATGTACAAGCCTAAAATAGTAGACTGCAAAACTGCAAAGACAAACAAGCCCATAGCCAAACTATCTGGCTTGCCATAGAAGACTGTATAGAGAGGTTCTCCTACCATGACTACTCCAACCGTTGCTGGTAGCAAGAATAGGAAAAGCATAGTGATGCTATCCTGAACTAGACGAGAAGCCGCCTTCAAGTCTCCCTTGACATAGTTTTCAGTCAAAAGTGGCAAACCTACACTCCCAATCGAAACCCCAACAGAAATCAAAATCATAGTGATTTTATTAGGATTGGCAGAGAAATAAGAAAACATGACAACCAAGTCTTCATTACTATAGTTGGTAAACCAGCTCATACTATTGATAAAAGTCATCTGGTCCAAAATCTGGAAAAGCTGGATAGCAGATCCTGTCAGGATAAAAGGAATGGCTTCCTTAATGGTGTCGACCAAAAGACGCTTGCTGTTTATCTTATCTCCTGTTTCAAGGACTCTTTTAAGTAATCCTTCTTTGGCAAGGAAATAGATCAAAACTGCAAAACTGGCTACCATGCCGACAAAGGCAGCAAATGTGGATTGGGTAACGGCTGCTAGATAATCTCCTGAGCCCATTTTCATAATCATAAAGGTAGCTAAAAGCATCCAGATAACACGAATGACCTGCTCAGCGATTTGGCTCATAGCATAAGGTTTCAGGTTATTCATCCCTTGGAAGAAACCTCGAATCACACTCATAGATGGGAAAATCAATACTGCCCAAGCCAAGCTCTGCATGATTGGGATCAGGTCTTTCCCTACACCCGACAAATCTGCTAGCCAAGGAGCAAAGACATACAAGACTAAAGCAAAGATCAGACCTAGTCCCGTCATAAAGCCTAAAAAGCTCCGAATCAGTGCAAAGCTGTGCTCTTCTTCTCGCATGGTATTGTACTTAGCCACTTGCTTGGCCACCGCAACTGGAATCCCCGCTGTTGAAACCAGCAAGAACCAGGCATAGATATTGTAACCCATGGTAAAGAGACCATTGGCCGTAGCTGCATAAGACCCCATCCAGATATACCAGGGGATAATATAAATAGCCCCAAGCAGGCGACTGATAAAGTTACTAGCCGTTAACCAAGCAGTCCCCCGTAACATCTGGGCCTGCTGGTGATTGTTTTCGTTAGACATAGATTCCTCATTTTATTTTAATCACTAGGAAAAATTCCTCACCTTCCATTATAAACTTTTCCTTGTCACTTGTAAATTTACGACTTTCGGTTTACAATAGAAAGTATGATTAAGATTGAAACCGTATTAGATATATTAAAGAAAGATGGTCTCTTCCGTGAGATTATCGACCAAGGACACTATCACTACAACTATAGCGATGTCGTCTTTGACACCATCTGCTATGACAGCCGCAAGGCCAAAGAGAAGAGCCTCTTTTTCGTCAAGGGCGCTGCCTTTAAGAAAGAATTTCTTCTTTCAGCCATCTCTCAAGGCCTCGGTTGGTATGTGGCTGAAAAGGACTATGAGGTTGGTATTCCTGCCATTATCGTCAGTGATATAAAGAAAGCCATGAGTTTGATTGCTATGGAATTTTATGACAATCCACAGAAAAAACTTAAACTCCTGGCCTTTACTGGTACTAAGGGTAAGACAACAGCAGCCTACTTCGCCTATAACATTTTATCTCAAGGGCACCGACCTGCAATGTTGTCGACCATGAACACAACTCTAGATGGCAAGAGTTTCTTTAAGTCTGCATTAACAACCCCTGAGAGTATTGACCTCTTTGATATGATGAATCAAGCTGTGCAAAATGGCCGTACTCACCTCATTATGGAAGTATCCAGTCAGGCCTATCTGGTCAAACGTGTCTATGGTCTAACCTTTGATGTGGGAGTTTTCCTCAATATCAGCCCCGACCATATCGGCCCGATTGAACACCCTAGCTTTGAAGACTACTTCTACCACAAACGTCTCTTGATGGAAAATAGCCGAGCAGTCATCATTAATAGTGACATGGATCACTTTTCTGTCTTGAAAGAACAAGTAGAAGATCAAGACCATGATTTCTACGGCAGCCAGTCTGATAACCAAATCGAGAATTCCAAAGCCTTTAGCTTTTCAGCTACGGGTAAACTCGCTGGAGATTATGATATTCAACTCATTGGCCACTTTAACCAAGAAAATGCCGTTGCTGCTGGACTTGCTTGCCTCCGTCTCGGAGCAAGTCTTGAGGACATCAAAAAAGGAATCGCTGCAACCCGAGTTCCTGGTCGTATGGAAGTCCTCTCTCAGAAAAATGGAGCCAAGGTTTTCATCGACTACGCCCACAATGGTGACAGCCTCAAAAAACTAATCAAGGTTGTAGAGACTCATCAAACAGGAAAGATTACTCTGGTTCTGGGTTCGACAGGAAATAAGGGAGAAAGTCGTCGCAAGGACTTTGGCCTCCTCCTCAATCAACACCCTGAGATTCAAGTCTTTTTGACTGCTGATGACCCCAATTATGAAGACCCAATGGCCATTGCGGATGAAATTAGTAGCTACATCAATCATCCTGTTGAAAAAATTGCGGATCGCAAAGAAGCCATCAAGGCAGCAATGGCTATCACAAGTCAAGAATTAGATGCTGTGATTATCGCTGGTAAGGGAGCCGATTGCTACCAAATCGTCCAAGGCAAGAAAGAAGCCTATCCAGGTGATGCAGCCGTCGCAGAAAATTATTTATAAGATAGTAAAAAATCAAGGGAAATGAAACCCTTGATTTTTTTATCTTTATTTAAAAGCGTTTTTCAAACCTTCAACGGCACCTTCTACAGCACCTTTAGCATCTTCAACTACTTCTTTTGCCTTAGCAACTGTCTTTTCTACAGCGCCTTCTGCTTCAGTCTTGCTATCTCCAGTAACTTTACCAAATCCTTCTTTGATAGCACCTGTTGCTTGTTCCAATTTGTTTTCAAGTGACATATGATTGTCTCCTTTAATTTTATTCCGATATGTGTTACCGGTTACATATAGTTTATACCGAATACTAAGGAAAGTCAAACAATGTGCTCAGAAACAAAATTTCACGCTAAGTAGAAAGTTAATCTGTCCTTATCAAAATCGATAGCCAACTCATACTTTCCATCTTCATTTTGAACAATATAACCTAGGACAACTAAACTGTCTACAAAGATGTCACGACGTTTCTGCATAAGCTGGTCTTTTTTGAGAAATTTCAACAAAAAAGTCGTCATATATTTGAGAGCATACTCAGGATTGACATCTCCCAAAATGTCATAAAGTTCCTGCTGTTTTTCTGTCAAAGGATACTGATGTTTGACCTTGTAGAAATAATTAGACAGGGTCATTTTAGTGCGCGCAAAATCTGTTTTTTCAACTAAAATAGCTACATTGGTTTGATTGCGCAATTCTGTCTCAAAACTCTGCTCCAACAAGGCTTGATAGGTCGGACTATCTTCTTTGACAAAAATCTCTTGGTCCAGTTCAAGACTATCGAGTGATTCAAGCATAGGAAGATTAAGGTAATAACGCTTATTTTCTCGTAGAATCAAACCTGCCTTTATATACTCTTCCATGAGTTTATCAACTGCAATATCTGGAAATTGAGCCTTGATTTCCCGTAAAATCACATCCTCATGCTGGTCCAGATAGCGGATCAATTCTCTAAAAAATGGCTGTCTCGTCAAACGAGATGGATTAAAAATCTGAATCATGAAGATTCCTTTCTTTACATTCTAACAGAGGCGATGCTGCCAACTGACTAGGATTGGTCCCCGGCTGGTTCAAAGGAATAGGCAGACCTAGTTCTCTGTAATACTCCCTCCAAAAATCACTAATCTCCTGCTCCCCATCTCCAAATTTCATGGGAATGGTTTCAAAAATGGGGAGAATTTCTGCCATGTACTGGGAACAGTAAAAACCTTCTCCATCTGGATAGAAAGAAGCATTATAAGGAGCTCCCAGATGTTTGCTAGCTTTTTCCTTCACAGACTGGATATCCATTTCTGGGTAAACATAGAGGTCATATAAGTGATTGGACTCAAAGAAGTCTGCTGGTTCCTGACAGATAACACCCGCCTTTCCACTAGCATGATAAATCATCCCATCCAAATAAATCGCAACATGGTTATAGTTACCTGTGGAAGTCTGGATGGCCTGTCCCATATCTGACTCATCTCTCACAAAAATCAAATCGCCATTTTCTAACATGCTTCACTCCTAGAAAAAAAGGAGCCGAAACTCCTTTCGATATAAGTCAAACTAGCCTTTCCTAATTTGAATTAACACCCAAAATCTTACGCATTAAAGCTTTCAGTCAATTGAGGTACCACTTGTTTCTTACGTGAAACAGCACCAGCAAGGAAGGCATGATTGTTTTCAAGTTTGAAGTTGAAGGCTGCTTCAACCTTGTCCATGTTAGCACCAAGTGCTAGGATTTCTGAGTTTGAGTTGACGATATCTGTAATCATCAAGACAAAGTCAGAATAACCATTTGCTGCGTTAGCGGCTTGCATTGCAGCTTCAATTTCTGCTTGACGTTCCAATACTTCAGCGATGTCAACTGTGTTTACTTGAGCAACACGGACATTATTTCCGTTCAATTCAAAAGTCTTAGCATCGATATCAATCAATTCTTCAGCAGATTTGCTAGCCAAGTTTGTACCAGCTTTCAACATAGCTAAACCATATTCTTCCAAGTTGACACCAGCCAATTCAGCCAATTCAGGAGCAATAACCTTATCTGTTGGGTGTGTTGTTGGTGATTTCAAAAGAAGAGTATCTGAAATCAAACCTGAAAGCATCAAACCAGCAATCTCTTTAGGCACGGCTACACCATGTTCTTTGAACATACGGTAAACGATTGAAGACGCTGAACCAACTGGCTCCAAACGCATGTAAAGTGGGCTTGCAGTTTCAAAGTTAGCCACACGGTGGTGGTCTACAACACCGTAAACTTCTACTTCAGCGATATCTGATACAGACTGTTGGAATTCATTGTGGTCAGTCAGGATAACTTGCTCTGCTCCTTCTGCTTTGGCAGAAGTGATAACACGCGGTGCTTCTACACCAAAATAGTTCAAGACAAAGGCTGTTTCTTCATTTGGAGTTCCAAGAGCAACAGCTTCCGTATCCAAACCGTATGCTTCTTTTGCAAGGTAGGCAAAGGCTACAGATGACCCGATGGCATCTGAGTCTGGATTTTGGTGACCAAATACTAGAATCTTAGACATGATAATACCTCATTTTATTTATTCTCTTTATTGTAGCATTTTTTTCGCTTTTTGACAAAAGTAAGAGGAGTCAAAGGGCTCCTCACAATTCTTCAAAATAACTGATACTCTTCGAAAATCTCTTCAAACCACGTCAGCTTCGCCTTGCCGTACTCAAGTACTGACTACGGCTATCTTCCTAGTTTGATCTTTGATTTTCATTGAGTATGAGTAAATTTCTATCTTGATTTTCAGATAAAAATCTTTCCTTCTGTGGCCTCTTCTTACGCTTGAGAAGGGCTTCTGCTGACATGGCTTCTTCCTTACTGGCAAAACCTTGAACATAGATAAGTTTGACTGGCAAGCGTGCTCGTGTGTATTTGGCTCCCTTCCCACTATTGTGGACAGCAAGGCGTCTTCTCACATCAGTCGTATAGCCTGTATAGTAAGATCCATCACGGCACTCCAGCACGTACATATAAGCCTTATGATCCATAATAAATCTCTTCAAGTTCAGGCGTATAAGAGCCATCATCATTGTGAACAATGAGAGGTGGTAATACCTTAAAACCGCTTGTTGAACCATCCTTGATAGCCTCAATCAAAAGCATATTGGCTTCCTTTTCTCTTTTTGGATAAACAAACTGCAGGCGCTTAGGAGCTAGATTATGCCGTTGTAAGCTGTCCAAGATATCTAAAAGTCGATCAGGACGATGAACCATGGCCAAGCGTCCATTGGATTTGAGAATACTCTGGGCACTACGACAGATTTCCTGCAAATTGGTCGTGATTTCATGGCGCGCCAAGAGATAATGTTCACTCTCGTTCAGATTGGAATGAGGATCTACCTTGAAATAGGGCGGATTACACAAAATCATATCCACCTTACTTCCCTGGATGTAAGCAGGCATATTTTTCAAATCATCACAGATGACCTCCATCTGCTCTTCTAAACCATTCAAACGGACAGAGCGTTCAGCCATATCCGCCAAACGCTCCTGAATCTCAACAGCCAAAATCTGTGCCTGAGTCCGAGTGCTAGCAAATAGCCCTACCGCTCCATTTCCAGCGCAAAAATCCACTATCAAGCCCTTCTTAGGAAAACGTGGAAAACGTGACAAGAGAACACTATCCACCGAATAGCTAAAAACCTCTCTATTTTGAATGATTTTAATATCTGTCGAAAAGAGCTGGTTAATGCGCTCTCCTGATTTTAATAATTGTTCTTCTTCCATGGTCCTATTATAGCAAATTTATATTAACATTACAAAAGATAGAAATTTCTAACTAGTGCTTCTGATTCTTCAAATGTTGAAGGGCTTCCTTGGTCCAAATTGGCATCATTCGTTTGAGAGGAGCAAAACCGTAGTTAAAACGGTCGCTTGAAAAGCGTCTCCGTCTCGGAAACTGGTGCTTTTCTTCCTCCAAAGTGCGGATAGAAAGACTAGCTTTCCCTGTAAATTCATCTAAATCCACTACTTGAACTTGAACCTCTTCATCGACTTTCAAGGCTTCTTGGATATTTTCAATAAAGCCTGTCCGAATCTCTGAAATGTGAATCAACCCCGTATCACCCGTCTCTAGCTCAACAAAGGCACCGTAGGGCTGAATCCCTGTAATACGGCCCTTTAGCTTATCACCGATTTTCATCTTAGTCCTCGATTTCAATTGTTTCAATCACAACATCTTCAACTGGCTTGTCCATGGCCCCTGTCTCAACAGCAGCAATGGCATCCAAGACAGCATAAGAAGCTTCATCCGCTAGCTGACCAAATACAGTGTGACGGCGGTCTAGATGAGGAGTTCCTCCTTGGTTGGCATAGATTTCTGCGATCGGTTCTGGCCAACCACCACGAGCAATTTCTTTCTTAGAATATGGCAGGTGTTGATTTTGCACGATAAAGAACTGGCTGCCGTTGGTATTTGGACCAGCATTAGCCATGGAAAGGGCACCACGGATATTGTAAAGTTCTTCTGAGAACTCATCCTCAAATGATTCGCCGTAGATTGACTCGCCACCCATACCAGTTCCAGTTGGGTCTCCACCTTGAATCATAAAGTCCTTGATAATACGATGGAAAATGACACCATCATAGTAACCATCTTTTGAAAGAGCTACAAAGTTAGCCACTGTTTTAGGAGCATGTTCAGGGAAAAGCTTGATACGCAAGTCTCCGTGATTGGTCTTAATAGTCGCGATAGGACCTTCTACTGTTTCAATGTCTACTTGTGGGAAATGCAATTCTTTTTCTACCATACCAAATCCTTCTAAGGCATCAAAAATGCCATCTTCTTCTAATGTTTTTGTAATATAATCTGCTTTTTCTTTGATGTTATCATGAGAAATTCCCATTGCAACGCTGATTCCAGCATAATCAAAGAGTTCCAAGTCGTTGAGTCCATCTCCAAAAACCATGACGTTCTCTGGTTTCAATCCTAGGTGTTCCACAACCTTTTCCACACCCGTCGCTTTGGAGCCTGAAATCGGCACAATATCAGACGAATGTTGATGCCAACGAACCATGCGAAGTTTGTCTGAGAGACTATCAGGCAAGTGCAAGTCATCTCCCTTATCTTCAAAAGTCCACATCTGATAGATATCTTCTTTTTCATGAAAATCAGGATCTACATCTAAATCAGGGTAAATTGGATTGATCGCTTCACTCATCATATCGGTGCGAGTCGACAACTTGGCATCATGACTCCCAACCAAACCATACTCAATTCCCTCTTGCTTGGCCCAAGAGATATACTCCTCAACATCTGACTTCTCAATCTGATGCTGATAAATGACCTGACATTTTTTATCTTCGATATAAGCCCCATTCAAAGTTACAAAAAAGTCAGGCTTGAGCTCACGAATCTCCGGAACGACACCAAAAATCCCTCGTCCAGAAGCAATACCTGTCAAAATTCCTTTCTCACGTAATTGCTTAAAAACAGTTGGGATTGAAGCTGGAATAAAACCTGTCTTTGAATTCCGCAATGTATCATCAATATCAAAAAAGACAATCTTGATTTTCTTTGCCTTATATCTTAATTTGGCATCCATCTCACTACCTCTTTCAATCTAACTCTTTCCATTATACCATAAAGTAGCTAAATACCACATCCCCAATAAAATCCTTGTCTCCTATCCGAATTCCTTTACTAGATACAAAACCAAATCATCATTATTTTGGCTAGTTGCATTCATTTCCAAGGGTTGATTTCGATACCAGACACCTGTCCCATCTGGAATATAGCCTCGTTTGATATACAATCTCTGGGCAGGGCCATAGCCTAAGTGCAAACCTACACCAAGAGTGACCTTACTCGAAACAAACTTGACTCGTTTTTCTGCTTCTTCTAGCAGTTGATTCCCAATCCCTTGATTTCGAAAAGGCTCAAACACATTAAAATCTGATAATTCTGGATAGACTTCTGCAAAAGGACCATGTTTAGCAGAGGGCAAAATGGTAACGTAGCCCGCTACAGCACCATCAATCTCTACAACTAAGACTTCTCTCTCCCCACTTTCCTGTTCCAGAAAATATCTAGCCAAAATTTCCTCTCTACCAGGCCAACCTTGATTCATAAATCCATGAGATAAGGATTCAATATCAGACTTAATCATATTTCTAATCGTACAATTCATCTTTGACTTACCCACCTTTACTCTTTCTATTACCATTATAGCACGCCAAGGTCAGAAAAAAACTATCTCGTGAAAAAAGACCCAACCAGGTCTTAATTCGCTTTCTTGTTTTAAAGCTCATGAAAAAGAGAGCCACAAGCCCCAACTCGCTCTCTCATTTCAAGGCTCGTGAAAAAAAGACCCAAGCGGGTCTGAAAAAGAGGTCCACCCGGACCTCTTTTTTAATCTTCGTTTACGAAAGGCATCAAAGCCATTACGCGAGCGCGTTTGATAGCTGTTGTTACTTTACGTTGGTTTTTAGCTGAAGTTCCTGTTACACGACGAGGAAGGATTTTCCCACGTTCTGAAACGAAACGGCTAAGAAGCTCAGTATCTTTGTAATCAACATATTCAATTTTGTTTGCTGCGATGTAATCAACTTTTTTACGGCGTTTGAATCCGCCACGACGTTGTTGAGCCATGTTTTTTCTCCTTTATAATTTTAGTTGTCCATTAGAATGGTAAATCATCATCTGAAATATCCAATGGATTTGTTGCTCCAAATGGATTTTCATCACGTGAAAAGTCTGGTACTGAATTTGTAGGTGCTGAATAGTTTGCAGTTGGTGCAGAGTAAGCTCCACCTGTGTGACCCTCACGCACACTACGGCTTTCCAACATTTGGAAATTCTCAGCCACGACCTCTGTCACGTAGACACGTTGTCCTTGCTGATTATCGTAACTACGAGTCTGGATACGACCTGTCACCCCGATAAGTGAGCCTTTTTTAGCCCAGTTAGCAAGGTTTTCAGCCTGTTGGCGCCACATAACGACATTGATAAAATCAGCCTCACGTTCGCCATTTTGACTCTTAAATGTACGGTTTACTGCAAGAGTAAAAGTCGCAACTGCTACATTTGATGGGGTATAACGCAACTCAGCATCACGTGTCATACGCCCTACAAGTACAACATTGTTAATCATAGTTTACCTTCTTACGCGTCAGTTTTGACGATCATGTGACGAAGAATGTCAGCGTTGATTTTTGAAAGACGGTCAAACTCTTTAAGAGCTGCATCGTCGTTTGCTTCAACGTTAACGATGTGGTAAAGTCCTTCACGGAAATCTTGGATTTCGTATGCAAGACGACGTTTTTCCCAAGTTTTTGATTCAACAACAGTTGCACCGTTGTCAGTCAAAATAGAGTCAAAACGTGCTACCAAAGCGTTTTTAGCTTCTTCTTCAATGTTTGGACGAATGATATAAAGAATTTCGTATTTAGCCATTGATATGTTCCTCCTTTTGGTCTAATGACCCCAAGACTTTGCAAGGGGTAAGTGAGGTTCGCTCACAATAAACTATTATACTAAAAAACAATTTTTTACGCAAGTAAAAAGACCAAAATAAAAAAAGAAGATGACGAATCATCTTCTCAAAAACTATGAGTTTTTAGTCTTCTTTTTTCTTGCGAGCAAGAAGTCCAAATCCACTTAGGGCTCCAAGAAGTCCAAGCGCTGCAAGACTAGCGTTAGCTTCTGTACCTGTGTTAGGCAATTCTTTTTGACCATCAACATATTTAGGTGTTGCTGGTTGAGTAGCTGAATCAGTTGCTACTGATGTTTCAGCTGGTGTTGGAACAGCAGGTTGGGTTGGAGTTGTTGGTTGTTCCGGTTGCACTGGAGCTACTGGTTGTTCAGGAGTCTCTGGTGTTGATGGAACAGGTTGTGGTGTTGCCACTTTCTTGTAATGATGTACAAGATTTCCATTAGGGTCTTTCGTAGTTGTTACGTATTCGTAACCTGAAATTCCTTTTGGAGCTTGTGCTCCTTTTTCACTTGGTGCGATATCTTTACCATTTTCGTCTACATAGTAAGTCACAACTTGTTCAGGTTGCGGTTTTGGTTGTGGAGTATAACCGTTCTGATCCCCATTTGGAGTTACATTTGGAATGTAATTAATTGGTGTATCCTCACCTGGATTTGTTGGGACATCTGGAGTGATGTATCCTTTTGTTGGATCGTTTGGATCTACTGGTTTAAGTGGTTGACCATTTCCATCTACAGGTGTATGACCTGGTACGTATGGAAGAACTGGTTTATCACTTCCTGGTTTGGTTGGATCTTGTGGATCATTTGGATACTTGATTGGATTTGTTGGTTGACCTGGGATATTTGGAATCCATGATCCGATTGGTTTGTACACGTATGTTACTGTCGAACCTTCTGTTCCAATCTTACCTTTAGCATCTCCATCTACACGAACAAGTAGGTATCCTGGAATCACTTTTCCAGTTGTTGTGTACTCATCTCCCACTTTTCCTTCTGTTGTTTCTGCAGGGATTAAGTCTTTTCCATTTTCATCTACGTATTTAACTACTAATTTTGCTTTGTTGGCTACGTAGTTAATTACTGTATCTTGACTTGGATCTGTTGGGATGTTTGGTACTACATATCCTTTTGATGGATCTGTTGGATCTACTGGTTTAAGTGGATTGCCATCTTTATCTTCTGGAGTGAATCCTGGAACGTATGGTAACACTTCTGTTGGTTGTCCTGGTTTTGTTGGATCTTGTGGATCATTTGGATACTTGATTGGATTTGTTGGTTGACCTGGGATGTTTGGAATCCATGATCCGATTGGTTTGTAAACATATGTTACTGTTGTTCCATCTGTTCCAATCTTACCTTTAGCTTCACCTTCTACACGGTCCAATACATAGCCAGTAATAACTTTTCCACTTGTAGAGTACTCATCACCAACTTTACCTTCTTTAGTTTCTGTTGGTAGAAGTTCTTTCCCATTTTCATCTACATATTTAACTACCAAGTTAGCTTTGTTAGCTACATAGTTAATTAGTGTATCCTCACCTGGATTTGTTGGGATACTTGGAACTTCATATCCTTTAGTTGGATCGTTTGGATCTACTGGTTTCAACGGATTACCATCTTTATCTTCTGGTGTGAATCCTGGAACGTATGGTAATGTTTCTGTTGGTTGACCCGGTTTTGTTGGATCTGTTGGATCATTTGGATACTTGATTGGGTTTGTTGGTTGACCTGGGATGTTTGGAATCCATGAACCGATTGGTTTGTAGGTTACTACTTCTTTAGTATTTTCTGAATCTGCAGTTACTTTTGTAGCTGGTACTGTTGCTTTATCAGCTAAGTATCCTTTAACTACTGGTGATTTCACTTCAGGTAAGTCTTCAGCTTCTGACCAGTCTCCGTATGTAACCTCACCTGTAACCAAGTTGACTTTAGCTTCACGTGTGAATTTAGCTTCTTGAGTTACTGTTTTTGGTGTTCCGTCTTCATTTAACACTGGAGTTCCATCTGCGTATACGTATGTGATTGTACGTGTTACTGTTTTGTTTAGATCTTTTTCTTCAAGTCCAGCTGGATATTTAGGACCGTCTGGGTTATTTGGATCTACTGGAGTTCCTGGTGTTTTTGGTTGATCTGGTGTTACTGTAACTTCTTTAGCTTTAAGTGTTACTTTGAACTCTTGATCAGTGTCTTTATCTTTATCGAACTTACCACCTTCTGGGTATGTATTAGAAACTAATTCATATCCTTTGTTTTCAAGTTCTTTGATTTTCGCTTTTACGTCAGCTTCTTTTGTAAGTGGCGTATCTGAGTCACCTTCTTCAGTAATAGCATCAACACCTGGAATTGGGTTTCCTTTTTCATCTACGAAAGTCGTTTTCGCTTTTTGAGTATCTTTTACGTAGTTGATTGGTGTGTCTTGACTTGGATCTGTTGGAAGATTTGGTACTTCGTATCCTTTTGTTGGATCTGTTGGATCTACTGGTTTAAGTGGATTTCCATCTTTATCCTTCGGTGTGAATCCTGGTACATATGGTAACACTTCTGTTGGTTTACCTGGTTGTGTTGGATCATCTGGATTATTTGGATATTTGATTGGGTTTGTTGGTTGTCCTGGGATATTTGGTACCCATGATCCAATTGGTTTGTATGTTACTACTTCGGTAATATCTTTTGAATCTCCAGTTACATTTACTACAGGAACACTTGCTTTATCAGCTAAGAATCCCTTAACTACTGGTGATTTCACTTCAGCCAAGTCTTTAGCTTCTGACCAATCTCCGTAAGTCACTTCACCTGTTACCAAGTTGATCTTAGCTTCACGTTTGAATTTTGCTTCTTGTGTTACTGTTTTTGGTGCTCCATTTTCCATAACTGGAGTTCCATCTGCGTATACGTATGTGATGGTACGTGTTACTGTTTTGTTTAGATCTTTTTCTTCAAGTCCAGCTGGGTATTTAGGACCGTCTGGGTTATTTGGATCCACTGGAGTTCCTGGTGTTTTTGGTTGATCTGGTGTTACTGTAACTTCTTTAGCTTTAAGTGTTACTTTGAACTCTTGATCAGTGTCTTTATCTTTGTCGAACTTACCACCTTCTGGGTATGTATTAGATACTAATTCATATCCTTTGTTTTCAAGTTCTTTAATCTTAGCTTTTACTTCAGCTTCTTTAGTTAATGGAGTTTCTGATCCACCTTGTTCAGTAATTTCAGCTACTCCTGGAATTGCATTTCCTTTTTCGTCTACAAATGTTGTTTTCGCTTTTTGGATTGCTGTATATTTAACAACATATTCGTAATCTTCATCTGTTGCAGTTGTAGCCTGTACAGGAACTTTTTCTACACTTGCGATGTAACCTTCTTTTTGAGGTACTGCAAGTTCTGGAAGGTCAGTGCTTTGACCATTAGTACCATTCCAATCAATGTAGATTGGTTTATCGTTAGTGTCGACTACTGCTTTCCCGTCTGCAGTTAATTTTACTTTACCTGTGTAACTTACAGTTTGTTTTTGTGATGGGAATACCTCAGTACCTGCTATGTCTGCAACATTTTCTGCATATACAAATTTAATTGTACGGTTTACTTCTTCTACTTTTGTTTTCTTAACGTATGAATAAATTACATTGTTTACATAAGCGTTAGGGTTCAAATCTGTAGCCGCAATCTCATCTGGTGTCATAATATCACGAACACGTTTATCACTAACATTAATTGTTCCTGCTGGCCCTTTTGGTGGTATATCCGCTAGAATATAATCTGTTTCATTAACCGTCTTAATGGTATCCGGTAGTTGATTGGTAACATCGTATTTTTTACCTAGGATATTCTTGGTTTCATAAGTTCCATCTTCTTTAAGACTCGCATCACCTTTGTATTCAGTTGGTGTATAACCAATGATTTTTCCAGTTTCTAAATCTGTCAGTGTTAATGTAACAGCACCTGTTTCTACAGCTGTCGAACCTGCTGGAGAAGCATTAACAACCCATCCATTGTTAACTTTTGTTGTAATATCTTCTTTTTCACCCTCAAGTGGAGTACCACCTGTTACTGTAAGAGTTCCTGCAGTTTTATCGTTACCAACAGAACTTCCTTTAGTTACACGACCTAAGTCATCATACTTAAGTTTTGAGAACTCATCTGTAAATGTTCTATTCGTAATTTCTCTCTTGACTCCAAGTTTCGCTAAATCTACAGAAACTGTAGAACCTTCTTGAATAGCACCATCTACAACTTCAAATTCTACTTCTGTAGGTGATTTTACAGTCGCTTTTAAGGTAAAGTTAGTATCACGACCATCTTGAAGGATCCAGACATTATTTTCATTAGGTTTTGCATTTGCAAAACGATCTGAAGGTCTGTATGTTACGCTGTCATCTTTATTAGTATTTGATACGGTATTTTTACTTCCTTCAATTTCCTTAAAGTAGTTAAATTCAGTATTAGGTAATTTTACAGTGAATTTTGACCCTTTTCCGTATCTTACATCTGTATCTGTGTTTAATGTTAATGTATCATTTTGTTTGACAAGTTTTGCACCCTCATATGTTAAACCACTATTAGGCGTTAACGACACTCCTGTTGATTGTTTCTGAGAACTTGGTTTAGTTGCCTTATTAGTATAAGTATGCTCAATAACTTTTTGACCATCAACCGATATTGAAGCAACGTAGTTTGTATCTTTAGAAATTTGTGGCGCTTGATATGCGTTCCCTGTTAAATACTCGACATTATATGTAGTTAAAGCATAATCTTTCGCTTTATCATTCCATTTAATAGTGTATGTAACAGTACCTACTTCGTTTGCAATAGGAGGTTGTTCTTTTAGACGTTCTTCATATGTCATACCAGCTTTCATACGTTGTGCCCAATATGGACTTGTAGTACCTTTATTACCAGTGGAATTGCTTTGGGCAGCCTCAGTTACTTCTCCTATTACTGTTCCATCTGTTGCTGTAATCTTTGTTCCTTTTTTAAATGAACCTCCAAACGCTGCTAAGTTTTTAAGTTCAATCGTTGTTGTATCTCCAGCTTGAGCTTTAGATGTGTCAAATGCTACTTGTATCCCCCAAGATAATGGTTTTGTATTTTCAGGGTTCATAGTAATATATGCATTTTGAACGTTTACTACTGCTTTACCTTCACGAACAACTCCTTTACCAGTGATTGTTTGTGATTTACCATCTGTCGCTCCCAACACAGCTTCTACTTTACCTGCATGGCCAGCACGTTTCATTTCCGTATAAACTGCTTCAATGGCAGCAGAAAGACGATTCACTTGGGCTACCATCTGATCTTTAGAAGCATCGGATGAAAGCAAATCGTTAGACTTCGCTGCTTCAAGTTTAACTGCCTCAATCTTAACCGCAAGTTCTTTTTTAGCTGCTTCATCTTTGACTTCTTTATCTGAGAAGTTTGAAGCTACAGATGCCATAACCTCAGCTTCAGAAGTCAATTGAGTAAGAACTGTCTTCACTTCATCTTTTGCTTTTTCTGTTGCAGCTTTTTCAGATGTTTCTTTGTCAGTTTTTTCTTTAGCTACTTCTTTTTTGTCTGCTTGTTCTTTAGCTGGGGTTTCTTTTTCAGCTTTAACGGTAACTTCTTTATCTGCTACAGGTTTAGCCTCAGTTTTAGCTTCTTCTTTTACCTCAGATTTATCAGCTTCTTTTACAGTATCAATCTTTAATTCAGGGAGTTCTTCAACAACAGGTGTTGTTATCGCTGAATCAGGTTTCTGTTTATCAGAATTTGTAACTTCTGAAGTTTTTGTAGAAGCAGTACTTGCCTCATCAGCTTTAACAGCATTTGCTCCTAAAAGAAGGGCAGTCCCCAAAAGAACACTAGCAGCACCAAATCTGTACTTACGAATAGAAAAGCGTTGAGCTCTTCTGCCATGGTATTTTTCCATTCTTGAATACATGGTTTCTCCTTTTTTAAAATATGTGTTAATTGCGGAATTAGGCCCAAGTAATTCAAAAACTCCCCCCTTCCCAGCCTGATTCAGAAAGTAAGATAGCTGCACTTAGGTACATCATTCCTAACTTACATTATAACATTATTTCAATTAAACTGTCTACGTTTTATATCCAAAATATGTATTTTTCTATATATATATATATATATTAATCTTATTTTTAAGTGATTTCATTTTTAAAAAAAGTAAAAGGCCGATTTGACCTTTTACTTTCATCTCATTATTTAAGGTTTGATACGGTGCAACATACGTGGGAATGGAATAGCTTCACGAATGTGTTTTGTTCCTGCTGCAAAGGTTACCATACGTTCAATACCGATACCAAATCCTCCGTGTGGAACTGTACCGTATTTACGAAGGTCAAGGTAGAATTCATACTCTGTACGGTCCATACCAAGTTCATCCATCTTAGCAACAAGGGCATCGTAGTCTTCCTCACGCATAGAACCACCGATGATTTCTCCGTAGCCTTCTGGAGCAAGCAAGTCTGCACAAAGCACGCGCTCTGGATTTCCAGGAACTGGTTTCATGTAGAAGGCCTTGATGGCTGCTGGATAGTTCATGACAAATGTTGGCACACCAAAGTGGTTTGAGATCCAAGTTTCATGTGGTGAACCAAAGTCATCACCATGCTCAAGATGTTCGTAGTCAGCATCTTCATCATTCTCATGTTCTTGCAAGAGGTCAATGGCTTGATCATAAGTGATGCGTTTGAATGGCTCTGCAATGTAGCGTTTCAAGAGTTCTGTATCACGTTCCAATGTTTCCAAGGCTTGAGGAGCACGGTCAAGAACACCTTGAAGAAGAGCTTTTACATAAGCTTCTTGCAAGTCAAGCGACTCATCATGTGTTAAGTATGAGTACTCAGCATCCATCATCCAGAACTCAGTCAAGTGACGGCGTGTTTTTGATTTTTCAGCACGGAATACGGGACCAAAGTCAAAGACACGACCAAGAGCCATCGCACCTGCCTCTAGATAAAGCTGCCCTGATTGGCTCAAGTAGGCTGGAGTTCCGAAGTAGTCAGTTTCAAAAAGTTCAGTTGAATCTTCTGCCGCGTTTCCTGAAAGGATTGGACTATCAAACTTCATGAAGCCGTTCTTGTCGAAGAACTCATAAGTTGCGTAGATGATAGCGTTACGGATTTGCATCACCGCTACTTGCTTACGGGAGCGTAGCCACAAGTGACGGTTGTCCATCAAGAAATCTGTTCCATGTTCTTTTGGTGTGATTGGGTAGTCTTGAGATTCACCGATCACTTCGATGTCTGTAATGTCCAACTCATAGCCAAACTTAGAACGTTCGTCTTCTTTAACAATACCTGTCACATAAACAGACGTTTCTTGGCTCAAGCGTTTGATGACATCAAACTTCTCAAGCCCCACTTCTTCACCAAATTTCTCTACAAAGTTTGGTTTAAAGGCCACACCTTGGAAGAAGGCTGTTCCATCGCGCAATTGCAAGAAGGCGATTTTCCCTTTTCCTGATTTGTTGGCAACCCAAGCACCAATCGTCACTTCTTGACCAACATAGTCTTTTACATCGATAATCGTTACACGTTTTGTCATTATTTTTCCTTTTCTTTTTCTTTTATTTTTCCATAAATGCTTTCAAGCGTTTAACTGCTTCTTTAAGCGTGTCTAGGTCTGTCGCATAGCTGAGGCGGACATTTTCTGGCGCTCCAAAACCTGCTCCTGTTATGAGTGCCAAACCAACTTCCTCAAGAATAGCTGTTGTAAAGTCAGTCACATCCGTATAACCTTTCATCTCCATGGCTTTTTTAACATTTGGAAAGAGGTAGAAGGCTCCTTGTGGCTTAACGACTTCAAAACCAGGGACCTCACATAATAGCGGATAAATGGTATTGAGACGCTCCTCAAAAGCTTTACGCATGGTATCAACAGAATCCTGTGGTCCTGTTAAGGCTTCGATAGCCGCATATTGAGAAACAGATGTCAAATTTGAAGTTGTTTGTCCCGTCAATTTACTCATAGCTGCAATGATTTCAAGATTACCTACCGCATAACCAACTCGCCAACCCGTCATAGCATAGGCCTTAGATACACCGTTGATAACAATGGTTTGCTTACGAATTGCTTCTGATAGACTTGAGATTGGAACAAATTCATTTCCATTATAAACAAGGCGACCGTATATATCATCTGCTAAAATCAGAATGTCATGCTCAACTGCCCAATTTCCGATAGCTAGTAATTCTTCACGAGTATAGATCATACCAGTCGGATTAGATGGTGAATTGAGAACCAAAACCTTTGTTTTATCTGTCCTAACTAGTTCTAGTTGATCCACTGTGACTTTAAAATCATTGTCTTCTTTAGCTTGAACAAAGACTGGAATCCCTTCTGCCATCTTGACCTGATCTCCATAACTAACCCAGTATGGAGTTGGAATAATAACCTCATCTAAAGGATTGATTACAGCCATAAAGAAAGTATAGAGGGAGAACTTGGCACCTGTAGCAAAGGTAACCTCGTTACTTGCGACAGAATAGCCATAGTAGCGCTCGAAGTAGGTATTCACCGCAGCTTTTAATTCTGGTAGACCTGAAGCTACTGTATAGAAGGAAGCCTGTCCTTCTCGAATAGCTTTAACTGCTGCATCCTGAATATTTTCAGGAGTGTGAAAATCTGGTTGTCCCAAGGTCAAGAAAAGGACATCCTTACCTTGAGCTTTTAATTTTTTTGCTCTCGCATCACTAGCTAAAGTGACACTTTCTTCCATTTCTAAAACACGGTTGGATAGTTTCATAGGCCCTCCTTATTGACCAATGCTCCTGTTTCAAAATCTACTAGATAAAAATCAGAGCCTGACTTGACTTCCCAGATTGGCTTGTCTTGATAACGGCCAAAGGTAATCTTGTCAATCTCGCCAGCTCCTTTTTCCTTAGAAACCGCTTCTGCTTTTTCTTGTGAAACACCCTGATTTAGCTGATAAACGTAAATCTTATGGTCATCTTTTCCAATCAGGACAGCAAGTGCTTCTTGTTTTTTATTACGACCAAGAACGCTATAATAGGATTCCAAGCCATTGTATAAGTCAACCTGATCAGCCTGCTCTAATCCTGCATACTGCTGAGCTAATTTTTCTCCTTCACTTTTAGCTGTTTGATAGGGTTTCATGCCAAGAGAAACCAGATACAGAAAGGAAGCACTGATAACCACAAACAAAATCGTCATCCCTAGACCATACTGCCACAGTAGATTATTTTTTGCTTTTTTTTGTCTTTTTTTCACTCGTCTATTTTACCATCTATTAAACTTTATTACAAGTGAATATAAGAATACTCTTCGAAAATCAAATTCAAACCACGTCAGCTTCGCCTTGCCGTACTCCAGTACAACCTGCGGCTAGCTTCCTAGTTTGCTCTTTGATTTTCATTGAGTATAAGCAACCAATTCTATTTCTTCCTTCAAAGCAAACCAGAATCCAAAAAACAGTTCTTACTTTTCCAGTAGCAAGTGACTAAGTTTCAGCAATTTTATAATTTTCAAATAAACTCTGAGCAAATTTCTTGCAAGTCCTTTTGTTTTATTGTAATATATTTCATAACAACGAAAGGATTCTCGGAAATTTAAGAAAAAGGAGATATATCATGTCTAAAAAAGTATTATTTATCGTCGGATCACTACGTCAAGGTTCTTTCAACCACCAAATGGCTCTCGAAGCTGAGAAAGCACTTGCTGGTAAAGCGGAAGTTAGCTACCTCGATTATTCAGCCCTTCCTCTCTTTAGCCAAGATTTGGAAGTTCCAACACATCCAGCTGTAGCTGCTGCTCGTGAAGCGGTTCTCGCTGCGGATGCTATCTGGATCTTCTCTCCAGTCTACAACTTCTCTATCCCTGGTACAGTGAAAAACTTGCTTGACTGGCTATCTCGTGCCCTTGACTTATCTGATACACGTGGTGCTTCTGCCCTTCAAGACAAGTTTGTCACAGTATCATCTGTAGCTAATGCCGGTCACGATCAACTTTTCGCTATTTACAAGGACCTCTTGCCATTTATCCGTACGCAAATCGTTGGTGATTTCACTGCTGCACGTGTTAATGACTCTGCTTGGGCAGACGGAAAATTGGTTCTTGAAGAAACAGTCCTAAACTCACTTGAAAAACAAGCTCAAGATTTGGTCAATGCGATCTAGTCATCACTAATCGTTATTTTTAAACAGACTTTTAGTCCTATATATCAAAAAACTAGTCAATTTATCAACAATTGAATGACTACTTCTTGAAATACGAAAAAAGAACTAGAGTTCTCACAAATGAGTGATGTTTCTAGTTCTTTTTGATTTACAAAGACTTCATGTAGGGAAAGCTACCAAGGATCAGATGAGATCATCTATTTAAGCTTCCTCTTCATCGTCTTTTTTCTTTTTGGCAAATAGCAAACCAAATGCGCCAAGAAGAGAGAGAACTCCTACTGTACCTGTAGTACGGTCTTCTTGTATACCAGTATTTGGCAATACTGCTTGAGTTTGAGAAACGGATGGATTCGTTTCTGACACTTCATTCTGCAATTGAGCAGGCATTGCAACTATTTGACTTGGTTGTCCAGCCGCTTGAGTAGCTGGCACCTCAGTAGGGGTAGCAATATCCGGTCTAGGATTTGTATCATCAGATGGTGTAGCTGGTCTTTGTTGACCGTCACCTGTTGGTCTGACTGGACTCACTTTCCTGAAGATGTGAGTTACAACATCACCTTTAGTTTCTGTTCTTACAAATACATACCCTTCAATTTCACCATGTTCAAATGCTTCATTGGCTTCACCTAATACCTTTGGTGCTTTGGCATCCGCTGGTTTCAATTCTTTTCCATTTTCATCAACCCACTTGGTGATCATCAGTTGAATTTTAGATACTTCTACTGGATCAGGAAGCTCACCATTTACACCTCCATTGAATTCTGGGACTTCATGTGTTGGTGAATTTGGTGTATTCGCTCCGCCATTAAACTCTGGCAAGATTTCTTGAGTTTCCGGTTCTCCATTGACACCACCTGCAAACTCTGGAACTTCATGAATTGGTGAATCTGGTGCGTTCACTCCGCCATTAAATTCAGGGTTTTCCGAAGTTTCTGGCTCACCTTTTGCATATGCAAATACCAATTTATCTCGAGAAATTTCATGACTTACTTTTGTTTCCGGATCTGTAATTGTTACATTTCCTTTTGAATCAACTGTTACATCTTTTCCTGGATTTGCTTTTGTCACTTTTTCTTTCACTTTATCTTGTTCTTCTGGACTTAAGTTCTCAGGATTTTTCACAGGTACTTTTTCCATCGGAACTACTGGACTGAAATCTTCTGGATTCACAGTAATTACAACATTAACATCTTCTGTACTTCCATCTGGATACGTTACAGTTACAACACCTTTTTTCTCCCCATGTTTTGAAGTATCTGGAATTTTTCCATCTTTCCATGCGATTGTTGTGCCACTTGGTAAGCCTGTCTTATCAACACTGTCTTCTGCGTTTGGCACAGTTCCGTTATCCACCGTTTGTGCTTTTGGCTGTGGATTGTAATCGTCTTTTTGTGGCGTTACTTCGACTGTTACCGTCACTTCTTCCGTACTCTTATCTGGGTAAGTGATTAATACTTTTCCTGTCTTACTTCCTGGTTTACTTGTGTCTGGTTGTTCTGACCAGCTATAGTTTGTTCCTTTTGGTAAGTCATTTGTATTAATACTTTTCTCTGGATCTGGTACTTCGTTGTGACGAACAGTTTGGTTCGGTTCTTTTGCCGTTGGGTTGAAGGTATCTTTTTGTTCTTTTACCCTTACTGGTACTTCTACTTCATCTTCCGTTCCATCTGGATAATGAACTAAGGCTACTCCTGGATGACTGCCCGGTGTGCTGACATCTGGCCTTGTCTTCCATGTAACAGTTGTGCCTTCTGGTAAGCCGGTTTTGGTTACACTTGTTTCTGGATCTGGTACGTGTCCATTGTCCACTTCTTGAGGGATTCCAGTTGGTGTGTAGTCATCATTTTGAGGCGTTACGTTTACCGTTACCGTCACTTCTTCCGTACTCTTATCTGGGTAAGTGATTAATACTTTTCCTGTCTTACTTCCTGGTTTACTTGTGTCTGGTTGTTCGGACCAGCTATAGTTTGTTCCTTTTGGTAAGTCGTTTGTATTAATACTTTTCTCTGGATCTGGTACTTCGTTGTGACGCACAGTTTGGTTCGGTTCTTTTGCCGTTGGGTTGAAGGTGTCACTTTGTTTCTTAACTGTGACTGGTACTTCTACTTCATCTTCCGTTCCATCTGGATAATGAACTAAGGCTACTCCTGGATGACTTCCTGGTGTATTCACAACTGGAGTTTCTTTCCATGTGACGGTTGTGCCTTCTGGTAAGCCTGTTTTGTTTACACTTGTTTCTGGATCTGGCACATGTCCATTGTCTACGGTTTGCGCAATACCAGTTGGGCTGTATTTTCCACGCATTGACCAAACTGTAATATTTACTAAGATTGATGTCGAATTCCCAGCTTTATCTCTAGCTACTATCGTTACACCATACATTACATTGTCAGAATCAATTCTCGGTACTTCTCTAACACCCTCTTTGAACACAATTGTTCCAGAAGCTTGATCAAATGTTAAGAATGAAGGCATATTATTTACTTCAATCGTAGCAACTCCACTACCATTTGCATTATCTTTTGCCTCAATCTTCATAGGAGGCAATGTTTTATCTAAAGCCGTCATTCCCCAGTTTGTATGTTCTGCTGGTGTTTGAATTGTTGGATCCGTAACATCTTTTACTTTCAATGGAATTGTAACGTCTTGTTCTGAACCATCAATATATGTTACTTTTGCTTGTATTGTTTGGTCTCCATACGCCTCAGTGTTAATTGGTGTTTTGGATTCCACGGTTGCAATTTTAGAATTTCCATTCTCACCTTGCGCATTTGTCGCAGTTACTGCTCCTTTTAACATTTCTGGAGTAACTGATACATTTTGATTTACTTCAATTTGTGTTCCATTCGCTGTAAAATCTTCAATTACTTTTCTCACCGTTACATTTACTGTCACTACATCTTTTGAGCCATCTGGATAAGTGATTTCTACTTCCCCAGTTGTTGCGCCTGGTGTATTTACTACAGGGGGTGTCTTCCATGTTACCTTTGTTCCATCTGGCAAGCCTGCTTTATCTACACTTTTATTAGGATCTGGCACTTGTCCATAACTTGTATTTTGTGAAATTGGCGTTGGAGTATTCTTGGTACTCATTGAAGATACAGTGATTTTCGCAGTTCTTTCGCTGACATTTCCTGCTTTGTCTTCTGCTCGAATGTTTAAAGTAAATTCTTGACTTGGTGTATTCTCAGCTAGTTTTTCTACTGTTTGTTTTCCTGATTTGAATTTAATAGCGTTAGTTGTACTATCATATTCTAAGTAATCAGGCAAGCCTGTCACAGTAACGTTTTTAATTCCACTTCCGTTTTCATTATCTTCCGCTCTTACTTCCATATTTGGTAAAGCTTTGTCTAATGCTGTCATTTCCCAGTTTGTATTTTCTGCTGGTGATTGGATTGTTGGTGGTGTCACGTCTTTAACTTTCAGAGGAATGGTCACTTCTTTAGTTGTTCCATCTTTGAAAGTTACTGTAGCGTTAATAGTTTGTTCACCATAGTTAGCTGTGCTGATTGTAGGTGCTGTAACTGTTGAAATCTTATCTGTTCCATTCACATTTCCTGCTTTTGAAGTTGCAGTTACTTTCGCTTTTAAGTCGTCATTTGAAACTGAATCATTTTGATTTACTTCAATTAGCGTTCCAGTTACTTCGTATTCTGAGCTAAGTCTTTTTACAGTAACTTTTACATTTACGATATCTTTCGAACCGTCTTTATAGATTACTTCTACTACTCCGTCTTTCTCTCCAGGTCCATCTGTTGTTACTGGTGTCGTTTTCCAAGCATAACTTGTTCCTTCAGGTAAGTTTGTTTTATTTACGCTTGTGCCTGCATCTGGAGTTTCACCATAACTTACTGTTTGCTTTTGAGGATTTGCTGTTGCATCATATTTGGTAGTCATTGATTTCACAGTAAACGTTAATTGTGAAGTACTACTATTATTCGCATTATCTGTCACTCGAATTGTAGCTGTATGTGTTTGAGAATCTGTACCAACTGGTAATTTTGGAACTTCTTGAGTACCCTCTTTAAACTTGATGGTTTTATTCGCATCATCATAAGTTAAGAAATCTGGTAAGTCTGTTACCGTTGTTGACCGAACACCACTTCCTCCTGCATTGTCTTCAGATGTTACTTTAATTGGAGAAAATGCTTTATCTAATGCTATTAAATCGATATTCTGACCATTCGCTGGTGTTTGAATCGTTGGAGCCGTTACATCTTTTACTTCTAAAGGAATTGTTACCGTATCCCTTGTATCATCGAGATAGGTTACCGTTGCTGAAATTTCTTTGTTCCCTGTCTCAGCAGTACTAATTTTCCCAACAGGAGTAACAGTTTTCACCTTACTATTACCGTTTTTATTAATTGTCACAGCAGATTTTAAGTCTTGTTCTGAGACAGTATCGTTTTGATTTTTGACAATTTTTGTAGCTGTAGGTTCATACTCATCACTTAGCTTACGAACTTTTACAGTAACCGTTACTTCATCTACTGAATCGTCTGGATAAGTAACTTTCACGACTCCTGTTTTATTTCCAGGTCTATTCGTATCTGGTGCAGATTTCCATGTATATTGAGCATCAGTTGGTAATCCTGCTGTATTCACACTTGTTTTCGGATTAGGAGTTTCACCATGGCTCACTTCTTGAATCGTTGCATTCGCTTGTGGATTATACTTTTCAGCCATAGGCATGTGAGTAATACTAAATGTTCGTTCACTACTATTTCCTGCATTATCTTCCACACGTAATGTTATATTTCTTGTAGTTCGAGTTCTTCCAGACAATTTTGGAACTTCACGTTCTCCATCTTGGAAAACGATGCTACTTGTCGCTTTATCATACTTCAAGAAACTTGGTAAGTTCATTGGAACAATACTCTTTATTCCACTTCCTCCAGGATTATCAGCAACTGCTACTTTAATAGGTGGCAATGTCTTATCTAATGCTGTGATTTCCCATGTTTGATTTTCTGACGGTGTTTGAATTGTTGGAGCAATTACGTCTTTTACTTCTAGAGGAATATCAACTGGATCAGTGGTATTATCCAGATAAGTTACTGTCGCTTTTATGGTTTGTGAGCCTGCATGCACAGTGCTTATAGGCGCTGCAGTAACTGACTTCACTTTACTAGTTCCACCGTTATTCACTGTTACTGCTGCTTTTAATCTATCATTCGTTACTGGATCATTTTGATTCACAGTAATTGTCTTTCCAGTTGGTATATGTTCATCACTTAGTTTACGGACTTTCACGGTTACAGGTACTGTATCTGTTGAGCCATCTGGATAGGTTACAGTTACGACTTCGGTTTGATCCCCAGGGCCTGTTGCCGTATTAGGTTGTGTTGCCCATCCGTATCTTGTACCTGTTGGCAGCCCATTTTTTTGAATACTTGTTCCTGCATCAGGCGCTTCCCCATAACTCACTTCTTGAATTTGAGAATTAGCAACTGCTGTATATTTTTGTGTTTGAGATTGAATATGGAAAGTAATATTTTTAGTCGCAGTATTTTCTTTTTTATCAACCGCTTTAACAGTCACTTGAATACTTGATTTACCAAGTTGGAAATTATTTGGAATAACGCCATTAATTTCAATTTTTGATTTTTTTGCATTGTAAGATAATGGATTCGGTAGATTGTCAACCGTTACAGAGTTACTTTCTTTCAGCCCTACTCCTTTATCATTATCTTGAGCGTGAATATTGATTTCACTAGGTAGTCCTTCTAATCTCGTTAATGTAATATTATCAGGGGCAGTAATTGTCGGTTTAATATTATCTACAATCTCAACTGGGACATTCACAGTTTTCATTAAATGACTACCACGAAGAATTTCGATTTCTTTATGTTGTACACCTGCTGCAGAGGTATCCACATTAGAAGAGCCACCTTTCCAACGAACTGTTAATTCTCCTGGAACTGCTGAATTATCTGAAACTGTCACGTAATTTCTAGCATCCCCTAGTTGACCAGACTGATTCTGATTAATTTTTTTATCTTGTTTTCCTAGAAAATCTAAAACTGTATAAGGAGTTGTTACATCTTTTGTTACTCCATTTTCATAAGTTGTTGTGACAACAACATTTCTTGTCCCTGCTTCTTGCAAGTTAAATGGTGTTTTATACGTTACCTGAGCCGTTGTTGGTACTTCATGTCCTGTTTTTGATCGTACTAATTCTCTTGGATTCGTATATAATTCTTTTGAATCCCCAAAATAAGCAGTCAAACTGGAATGTTTCGCTTCTACATCATTTGTCGCATTTGTTTGAATGGTTTTAGGGTTGAATCCATCTTTAAAATGAATCGTCATTGTTGCACCATCAGCTGATACCTCAGCATGGTCAAAGTCGATATGATTCGCACGATTAACCACATTTGGATGCTCTGCTTTAAATTTTTCAATCAAAGCATTTTTTTCTGTTTCCGTTAAATGACGGACATCATCCACATAAGTTGGCGTTAAATCTCTAACAGTATTACGTTCACTTTGAGGTTTGATAGTCAAAGTATAGGTAATTGTATTTTGTTTATGTGTCCCATTTGCTCCAATTGTAATATGATAAGTACCTGGTGTTACATTTCCACCATCACCTATAGTTCCAACAAGAGCCATTTGCACTTCAGGATTATTTACATTCCAATAGTTAGCAGCAATATCTACTTCTTCTTTCTTTCCTGTTTGGAAATTTTTATAAGCTACACGTAGTTTTAAACCTTTAACTTGATTAAGACCACTTATAACTCCTACTCTTTTTACATAATACGGAGTAGGATCTTCCTCTCCACGTTTAGGGCCATTCGGATATCTTACTAATGGCTCTCCATTTCCTCTTTTACCATATGCTGTCATTACCGAGAATAGAGTATCTGAATTATAAAAAGTTAATTCTTTTTTATTTTCGTTTACTAACGCATTACTACCCTCGTATTTGTTAGCAATTGACGATATCCAAATAGCTCTAAACCCACTCTCTCCCTTACCATCAATTGGTTTTCCATTCCGTGGATCACGTTTCCCAGATTGTGCTCGAGTTACTCTATTAGCTACTTTGTTGCGGAGGCTCTTCGCTTCATTTAGAGCACCATCAACTTCACTCTCAGTGGCTTTTCCCTCAGATAAATCTGCAAATACTTGAAGAGATTTGCTTTCAGATTCACTGAATTCATAACTGATTTCTCCTGCCAGTTGGTTAATTTCTGAAACAAGAGCCTGAACCTTAGCGATCTTTTCTGTTGAAGGATTTTTCTTTTCATCACTATCGTTTGCTTTGTCTGCTTGCTTTTCTTTTTTGTCTATGTCGTTGCTTTTCTCTTCCAGTTGAGCAAATGATTCAGACAAAGCTTGAACTTCTTTATCTATCTCATCCTGACTAGCACCTTCTTTATCCAAGACTGCTTGCGCACGCGACAAAGAGAGATTAAGATTTTCAACTGATTTAGCTGTTTTAGTCTGTAAATCAGTGTTCCTAATCTTTTCAATTAATTCATTTAAAGCAGTTTTATCCACAGCTTTGACTGGATGCTCTAAAGACTTTTCAAGAATTTTTTCTTCTGGAACATGTTCAGAAATCTTATCTGATTCTTTAACAGGATTTTCTACCTGTGGATGATTTTCCACATCGTTTGGAATCTTGTCACTATTCGGATCTTCATCTTTAACTTTAGTTGAATCATTCAGAGACGCAACCATTTCATCAGCATGAACAAGATGTGGATTCTGTATCGTCACTGCTCCGGTAGCCAAAAAAAGAGTGCACCCAAAAAGAAAATGCTTCCCTTTCTTTATCATCCGCCAATTCTTTTGATTGATTCCTTTTCGATTAAAAAACATTAAGAACTCCTTGCTTCAAATTATAAAATTACTTCTTGTATATATTATATTCTTTTATTTCCTTATATGCAAACCCTTTCGATACATAATATATTGTTTATAAGATTTGTTATATTTTTGTAAAAATAATTTACTAATCCAGAAAATTACTAAATTCATTTTATTATCAAAAAATGAGCAACTTTTATATTAAGTTACTCATTTTTATAAACTCTATTTTATTTAGATTATACTATCCTACTAGTTAAATCAGTATTAACACTTTATATTTAGCGATGTCTTCTAGCATGACCACGAGTTCCTGGTCCAGTTCTAATTGGTTTAACTTGTTTACCTGGACGTGAAGGAACATGGTGTACTGGTCCATGATGAGGTCTCGTTAAATGCGGTTTAGGCTGAACACTTGGTTTTGGATGAGTAACAACTACATTTGGTTTTGTAACAACTCCGACTACATGCGTGTGGCTGGTAGTACCAGTATGAATGACACTTGTCACCTCTGAATGAGTTTCGGTCTCATTTGTCGTGATAGTGACAATCGGTGTTGTTGGACCCGCTGTTGCTGCATTTGAGGTAACAGTGGTTGTCGTTGTAGTTGTAGTCGTAGCCGTTCCACCAGGAACAGGTTTTGTTTCTGTTTTCTTATTAACAGATGTTTGTGAAGAAAAATCTGTTGGTTTAATTGCAGCCAAGGCTTCAGCTGGAGTTAAGCTAGGTTTTGAATCAGTAGTCGCTACCGGTTTTGGTTGAACTACAGGTGTTGGTGTAGCTGGAGTAGATACTGCCGGTTTAACCGGTGTTACCGGTGCTGGTGCTACTGGTTTTACTGGAGCTACTGGTTGTGGTGTGGCAACAGGCGCTGGAGTTGCTGGTGTCGAAACTACTGGTTTGACTGGTGTTAATGGTGCTACCGGTTTTGGTTGAACTACAGGTGCTGGCTTAGCCGGAGTTGACACTGCTGGTTTAACCGGTGTTACTGGTCTTACCGGTACAACGGGTTTTGTAACAATTGGTGATGATGCAACAACTGGATTCGGAACGTTCAAAACTGGTTTGATAGAAATTCCATTACCTAGACTAGAAGGAGTTGCTGCAATAGTTGTTACTCCTTGTGGAGTGACATTTGGTTTATGAACAGTCGTATCCACTGCAGCTACTGGTTTATCATCAATTCTTGTGATTTTCCAATTATCATAAATAACTGCACCAGTAACGAGGTTAACTCTCGCTACTCTTTCAAAAACTACAGAACGAACTACATCTTTGAAAGCTTGTTTACCATCTTTTTGGTATTTGTAGTGAATCGTCTGCTTGGTCATTTTTCTCAGTGTATCTAAGTTTTCAACAGATTTAGGCCAAACAGGTGTCAATGCGTCTCCTACTACTAATGGATTTCCAGCAATTGGTTTAGGATCATCTGCTGTGACAGTCACAACTTTTTCGATTAATTGAACTGAGAATACTTGATCAGTTTGTTTTTCACTGTCAAAGCGTTTATCATTAGCATTTGCAAAACCATCATGTACTAATTCATATCCTTGTTTTAGGTATTGATTAATACGATTTTTTGAATTATAAGCAATTGTTTCACCTGGAAGACCAACAACACTGTCCACATTTCCTAAAACCTTAGGACTTGTTTCTGTTTGATTAAGGTATTTAACATACGCCTTTTGTTGAGCAACATAATCATAAACAACATGGATATCAGCCTGTGTCAAATGTCCCTTACTATTAGCAGGTGTTTGCGACAAGACATATACCACACCATCTTTTTCGAAACGCTCAGGAACTTTAGCAGTCACATCATAGTTATTTCCCAATAAGTTAATGAGATTTGAACTCTTATCATGTGGTGTATTGAATGTTTCTAAAATAGCTTGACTTGTTTTATCACGATATTGAATATCAACTTTACCAAATTTAGCTTCTTCGTACACAGCTACCACGTTAGCTTGAGCTCGTGTAATCGTACCAGATGTCTTCGTATTGCTATAAAAACGATCATTTTGTGCGTACTCTTTGAAGACATAATATTTACCATTTGGTGAATGTAATAGATAAGGTGCTGTGATAGATGTTGTTTGAATTCCTTTGTTTTCTTGAACTTCTGTCTCAGTTGTATTTCTCTCCAAAGTAGCTACATAGCTAGTATCAATTTTGGTAGATGGTCTTACAGTAGTGAATTTATCTTGAAGTATACCTCCATTTTCCACCGCTGCAATGGCAGGAAGAAGCATTTTCCCTTGAGTATCAACGAAGCGAACAGCTACATCTCCATATACAAGGCGTCCATCTGTTCTTACCATATCTGGGTTGGCAATTTTCCAGTCAGAGTCAGCAGCTTGTTCGTATTGGTCTGTAAGATTTTTACCTTTGGCATCAACAACTGTCAATGTCCCTGGAACATTTGATTTAAAACCATTTCTAGCTTCATTCAGATAATTAACTGTGTGACTTGTCGGAACACGGTCAACTCCAAAGTCTTTTGTACGTAATACATAGGTTCTTCCAGCCAACATCTTTCCAGAAACGAGTTCAAAGGTTAATTCATTATCAGCAGCCTTAAGAATCTTAAATTTTGCATGTTGACCTGGTTCTTCACGAGGCGCCTCCAAAATAACATTATGACGATTTACCCTTGTTCTTGATGTATCAGGGCTAGTATTTATCATTTCGACATTGTGGGCACCACGTTCAACAAATTCACCGACAGTAGCAAACTTATTGAATTCTGTATCATTGATACGAACGGTGAAACGGGTCCCTGCACTAAAGTTTGATTTCCATGTTCCGATACGAAGAGTGCTGTTATATGTTTTGATACTACCATCATCATCCAACATAACATCACCTGTGAAGTTAGCTGTAGCTGGTGTATCATAAACTTTAGGTGCTCCTATATCTGTTTTAATCACAGTGTAATTCTTAGTGACTACATTTTGACCATTAACTGAAATAACACCAGTTACAGACTTATCCACGTTCACTCGAGGATAACGAATTCCACCTCTGTATTGAAGTTCAAAAGTAACATCATCTAAGCGTTCAATTTCGTCAGTAAAACGGTATGTTGCTTCAATATGACTCCCTTTGTCAACTAAATCCCATGATTCTTTTGTGTCCAAAGCAACGTCACGATCTCCACGTGAAGCCCAGTATGAAAGGCTTCCAGCTTTGGCATTATCATTTTTCTGAACCAGACTCACTCGTTCTGCAAATACTTTACCTTCAGCAACCAATTTTTGAGGAAGATTATTGTCTTGCGGTAATTCCTTCAAACCAATTGTGAAGATATCCCCCTTATGATAGGCACCATTTTTAAATTTTAATTGGAAACGATAATCAGCAATACCTGTTGAAGTCACACGATCCGCCATATCGATTGTACCACTGGCAATAATATTTCCATTATCGATAGCTACATCTTGTGTTTGAGTTGGCGATAGACTAGCGCTAATTTTCTTGCCGTGTCCTGCACGTTGCAACTCAGTATATACTGTTTCAATAGCTGAATACAGTTGGTTTAATTGAGTCTTAAGATTTTCTGCACTAACATATGAATCTTTCAACAAGGATTTTGATTGTGAAATCTGAATTGTTGCTGCCTTAACAGCTTCTTGAACCAAGGCTTTTTCTTCAACTTTACGATCTGCTTCTTGAGCATAACGAACAGCAACTTGATTTAAAACTTCTGCTTCTGATACAACCTGTTCCAAGGTAGTTTTTTCGACTGATTTTTCTTCCTTTACCTTCTCACTTGAAGCAGGTGAAGTATTTTTTTCTTCGCTGGGTTTTACATCTTTAAAAATTAATTCTTTTGAGTCAGAATTTTTTGTCTCAGCTGCCACTTTAGACTCTGCTTCCTTCTTTAGAAGGGCATTGACATCTAATTCTTCTTTTTCCAAAACTGGAGCTTGAAGAGTTGAAGATAATTCTGCTATTTTTTCCTCAGATTTCTCTTGCTTGGTCTCTTCTGGTTTTTCAGAGACTTTTTGCTCTTCTTTTTCAGTGCGATGTGAATCTACTTTCTGTTCATCTGCACTCACATTTGAATAAGTACCAAAAACCATCAAGGCAGCTACAGCAACAGATACTGCACCAAAACTTGATTTTCTAATGGAATACTTGTTTACCTTATTCATTTGATTCCGTTTTACTCTTGAATACATATATTTTCTCTCTAACTTTTTATGATAAAAAAGAGAGTGGAATTGATGCTGTATTGACATACATTCTCACTCCCTAAAACACTACACTTCCAATATTTTGTTGTCTAGAGTTTTATTTTGATTTTATTCATCTCGTTTTGCTTTTCCAACTAAACTGAATCCAGCAAATAGGCCAAGTACTCCTAGAACTTGAGCCATACCAGAAGAGTGACCCGCAGTTTTTGGAAGTTCTTTTTCCTCCTCTTTTGGAGCTGAGTTTGGAGTTGGAACTGCTGATGGCACTTTTGGAGCTGGGGTAGAGGTTGGAACTGGAGTTGGCGTAACTTGTGGAGTTGGGGTTGGAGTCGGAATTGGAGTTGGGGTCGGTACCGGGGTTGGAGTTGGAACCGGAGTTGGGGTCGGTACTGGATCCGGCGTAACTTGTGGGGTTGGGGTCGGAGTCGGAATTGGAGTTGGCGTAACTTGTGGAATTGGTTGAATATTTCTATACGTTACAGTTACAACTTGATTTTCAGTTTCTGCTGTAATTCCTTGAACCGCAACCACTTTAGCAAGATCAGGATTATATCCTGCAATACTTGGAGATACCACTTCGTCAAAACTTGTCACTCCATCTTCAGAAACCCAAGATGTACTTGTAGTCTTACCTGTTACATTATCAATACTTAACATACGTGAAAAGCTTACTTGATCATGGTGATCTTCACTTGCTTTTGTACCATCTTCAAATACATAATGAATCGTTCTTTCCACAAGTTTTGGAGTATCTTTTTTAACAGTGATCTTATGTTTCAATAGGACTGTATATTCTTGAACTTTTGTTTCATCTGTATCAAAAGTTGCATCCGCAGGGAAACCATCTTCCTGTAATAAGTACCCTTTTTCAAGCAACGATTTCAAAACAGTTTCTGTCGTATAGGCAATCTTTTCTCCTGATTTACCAGTAATATTGTCTGTATGAACGACTTCATTCTTGTTATCAACATCTATGTAACGAACAACTGCAACTTGATCTGTCTTGACGTAAGTTACCTTTGTATCTTCACCTGGATTTTCAGGTGTAACACTTGTACGCTCTGGTTTGTAGCCTACAATTTCAGGTACTGCTGTTTCTCCAGCTTTACGAGGATCATTTGCATCATTCAGGTATTGTGGTTGAGGAGCATTTGCAATTACATTTCCAGAAGCATCTACTGGAATGATTTTACCCAAAACTTTATATGTAACTGTATCTGTTGCTTTTGGTAAATCTGGCGTAACTGTCTTAGCACCAGCTTCTGCTTTATCAGCGAAATACCCTATCACAACTGGTACTTTAACTGTTCCATAGGTATGGTCCTTATTTTCCCAAGTTGTTTCTTTAGTCGCTTCATTATATGATCCCTTGAAGACAAAATCATTTTGCACATTATCTTTAGGAGTTGCAGAACCTGCACCAGTAAAGCTTACAGTTTGCTCAGTTTCCTTAGTTAATGAATCAATAATTTCGTTATATGTTACAAAGGTATCTTTTCCGATGCGATCAGGATCAGATTCGTCATTTGGTTCGATTGTCTTGTCAACAATATTATATCCCCAAACAGTTGGTTGCTCGTTATTTAATACATGGAATTTTGGAGCTTCAGGAATTTTTGTTTCTGCTGCTTTTGTTGCATCGTTTGGATCATTATCATAGTACTTATAGAGAGCGTCTTCAATGTTTTGTACAACCTCTCCTTGTTTATTGATATATTGTCCTTTATTATTGACTGCTACAATACGTCCCATTTCTTTCAGGTCAACATTAACTTCTGTATCTTGAGGAGAATTTGGATTAACCTCCATTGTTCCTACTTTATTTACAGTAGCATAAAATTTTGGTGTAACAGGAGTTCGTACAGCTTTGAACACTGCATTCACGGATGAATTTGCTTCTGAATTAGTTGAACTATCTGGTTTTGCTGCAGCAGCGCGCTTACCTCTAGATGAACGGCGTACAGAACGCTCACCATTTTCAGTCACAGTTAAGCCTACTGGAGACACTTGAGAATTATTAACTTGTGTAGCTAAAAGATTCTCTGAAACTGGAGCTACTTCTGACAAAGCTCGTCTGCTTCTAGATGATCTAGCAACTCTTGATTCACCATTATTCGTAACTGATGGTTGAGATGCTACTGGAGCTACAACATCTTGGTTCTTAATTCCAGTAATCTTCCATTGTTCATAATGGATATCACCAGATACCAAATTCACAAGAGCATTTCTTTCATAGCTGATATGTTGATCAATTGTTCCATATGCAGCTTTTCCATTTTTAAGGTAACGGAAGTTAATACGGCGACTTATTGTTTGAGTCAATTTCTCCATTCTCTCAACAGTGCCTGGCCAATTTGGTGTATTTGGTTGTCCCGGATTGACTGGGGTGTTGGGTTGCGGTTTAGGATCTTTCGGTGTTACACGTTCGATACGTTCTGAAAGGGTTACAGTGTAGACTTGGTCACGTGCTGTATCGTAGTCATAAACCTTCGCACCACCTGATGTGAATTCATCGCTGACAAGGTTATAGCCTTGTTTCTTGAATTCTGTGATTTGACTTGTTGTGCTGTAGGCAATGGCTTCACCTGACTTACCTGTCACTTCATCTGTTGTGAGAACACGGTTACCGTTAGTGCTTACATAACGGATAACAGCTTTTTGGGCATCCTTACGATAAGTGACTGTTTCAACACGGTCTTGGTCTTTAGCTTGAACTCCACTTACAGCTGGGATTTCTGATTTATCCGCTGTGTAACCTGCGATAGTTGGAGATACCACTTTATCAAACGTATCATCATTGGTTGTCCAGTCTTGGAAGTCGATATGACCTGTTACCAAGTTGACATTGCTCCAACGTTTGAAGTTCAGTGTTTCAACCACATCATCCTTAGCCTTGCTTCCATCTTCGTAAACATAATGGATGGTACGGCTAACACTTTCCTTGTTATCCAAGTTTTCAACGGTTCCTGGCCAACGTGGGCTATCTGGTTGTCCTGGATTGACTGGGGTGTTTGGTTGTGGAGTTGGGTTATCTGGGTTAACTGGTTCAACACGTTCTGAAAGGGTTACAGTGTAGACTTGGTCACGTGCTGTATCGTAGTCATAAACCTTCGCACCACCCGCTGTGAATTCATCGCTAACAAGCTTATAGCCTTGTTTCTTGAATTCTGTGATTTGACTTGTTGTGCTGTAGGCAATGGCTTCGCCTGACTTACCTGTTACTTCATCTGTTGTGAGAACACGGTTACCGTTAGTGCTTACGTAACGGATAATTGCTTTTTGAGCATCCTTACGGTAAATAACTGTTTCAACACGGTCTTGGTCTTTCGCTTGAACTCCACTTACAGCTGGGATTTCTGATTTATCCGCTGTGTAACCTGCGATAGTTGGAGAGACCACTTTATCAAACGTATCATCATTGGTTGTCCAGTCTTGGAAGAAAATTTGACCAGTCACTAGGTTAATACGACTCCAACGTTTGAAGTTCAGTGTTTCAACCACATCATCCTTAGCCTTGCTTCCATCTTCGTAAACGTAATGGATGGTACGGCTAACACTTTCCTTGTTATCCAAATCATGGACACTA
>NZ_JAPVZJ010000016.1:0-46075 GCF_041432295.1 Streptococcus sp. 27098_8_109 | reverse complement strand
TTATTCTACTGTTTCTTCCACAGTTTCAACGGCAGTATCCACAACTACTTCTGTTGTTTCTTCATTTCCTTCTTCCTCTACTGGAGGATTAAGGTATTCTTCTTCATTGACAGCATGTGGTTCAAGGTTACGGTAACGGGCCATACCAGTACCTGCTGGGATGATCTTACCGATGATAACATTTTCTTTAAGTCCAAGGAGATGATCTTTCTTACCGCGGATAGCTGCATCTGTAAGGACACGAGTTGTTTCCTGGAAGGAAGCCGCTGACAAGAAACTGTTGGTTTCAAGTGAGGCTTTGGTAATTCCCATAAGGACTGGGCGACCTGTCGCTGGAACTCCACCTGCGATAAGGACATCTTTGTTGGCATCTGTAAAGTCATTGATATCCATGAGGGTACCCATGAGAAGATCTGTGTCACCTGGATCCATGACACGGACTTTACGGATCATTTGACGAACCATTACCTCGATGTGTTTGTCACCGATTTCTACCCCTTGACTACGGTAAACTTTTTGTACTTCACCGAGAAGATAAGTCTCAACTGACAAGACATCGCGAACAGCAAGGAGACGTTTCGGTTGGATAGAACCTTCTGTAAGAGCAGCACCACGCGCTACTTGGTCCCCAACTTCAACACGCATACGAGCTGTAAATGGAACGACATATTCACCTTCGCCAGTTTCACCCTTAACAAAGACTTTCTTAGTACGAGTTGATGCATCTTCTTCGATGGCAGTAACTTGTCCTTTAACCTCTGTGATAACCGCTTCCCCTTTAGGGTTGCGGGCTTCAAAGATTTCTTGGACACGAGGAAGACCCTGAGTGATATCGGTATTTGAGGCAACCCCACCCGTGTGGAAGGTACGCATTGTAAGCTGTGTACCAGGTTCCCCGATAGATTGGGCAGCGATTGTTCCAACTGCTTCACCAACTTCAACCGCATCACCAGTCGCCAAGTTGATACCGTAACAGTGACGGCAGACACCATGACGAGTGTTACATGTAAATACGGAACGGATAGTCACTTCTTCCACACCAGCATTGACAATTTCACGCGCCTTGTCTTCTGTAATCAACTCATTTGGACCAATGATCACTGCACCAGTTTCTGGATGTTTAACGGTTTTCTTAGTGTAACGACCGTTGAGACGTTCTTCTAGAGACTCGATCATCTCTTTTCCTTCTGCGATAGAACGGATCAAGAGACCACGGTCAGTTCCACAGTCGTCCTCACGGATGATAACGTCTTGGGCAACGTCAACCAAACGACGAGTCAAGTAACCTGAGTCGGCTGTCTTAAGGGCCGTATCGGTCATACCTTTACGGGCACCGTGAGTTGAGAAGAACATTTCGAGTACTGACAAACCTTCGCGGAAGTTTGAAAGGATTGGCAATTCCATGATACGTCCGTTCGGAGCCGCCATCAGACCACGCATACCGGCAAGCTGTGAGAAGTTTGAGATATTACCACGGGCTCCAGAGTCCATCATCATAACGATTGGGTTCTTAGGATCTTGGTTGGCAATCAAGCGTTTCTCAAGTTTTTCACGGGCAGCACGCCATTCAGCTGTAACGGCATTGTAACGCTCGTCGTCTGTGATCATACCACGACGGAATTGTTTTGTGATTTGTTCTACACGTTTGTGTGATTCTTCAATGATTTCAGCCTTGTCATCAACGACTGGGATATCGGCAATACCCACTGTCAATCCTGCAAGAGTTGAGTGGTGGTAACCGAGGTTCTTCATACGGTCAAGTAGGGCAGAAGTTTCTGTCGTACGGAAACGTTTGAAGATTTCAGCAATGATATTTCCAAGGTTTTTCTTCTTGAATGGAGGGTTAAGTTCAAGATTGCTGATAGCTTCCTTGATATCTCCACCAAGTGGCAAGAAGTATTTAGCTGGAACGCCTTCTGTCAAGTTGGCATTGTTTGGTTCTTGCAAGTATGGTAGACCCTCTGGCATGATGTCGTTGAAAAGGATTTTACCAACTGTTGTAAGCAAGACCTTGTGTTTTTGCTCTTCTGTCCATGGTTTGTTGAGGCTATCTGTTGCAATACCAACACGTGAATGGAGGTGAACATAACCATTACGGTAAGCCATAACCGCTTCGTCACGGTCCTTGAAGACCATTCCTTCACCTTCACGACTAGCTTCTTCCATGGTCAAGTAGTAGTTACCCAAAACCATGTCCTGAGATGGTGTAACAACTGGTTTACCATCTTTCGGGTTCAAGATATGCTCAGCAGCGAGCATCAAGATACGAGCTTCTGCTTGGGCTTCTTCTGAAAGCGGTACGTGGATGGCCATTTGGTCCCCGTCAAAGTCAGCATTGTAGGCTTCACAGACAAGTGGGTGCAAGCGAAGGGCCTTACCATCAATCAAGACTGGCTCGAAGGCTTGGATACCCAAACGGTGAAGGGTCGGTGCGCGGTTCAAAAGCACTGGGTGTTCTTTAATCACTTCTTCAAGAATATCCCAGATACGCTCATCTCCGCGTTCGACCAAGCGTTTAGCCGCTTTGACGTTTTGCACGATATCACGGGCAACAATTTCACGCATCACGAATGGTTTAAAGAGCTCAATAGCCATTTCACGTGGCACACCACATTGGTACATCTTAAGAGTTGGACCAACGGCGATAACGGAACGTCCTGAAAAGTCAACACGTTTACCGAGCAAGTTTTGACGGAAGCGTCCTTGTTTACCTTTAAGCATGTGGCTCAATGATTTAAGAGGACGGCTACCTGGTCCTGTGATTGGACGACCACGACGACCATTGTCAATCAAAGCGTCAACCGCTTCTTGAAGCATACGCTTCTCATTTTGAACAATAATACCTGGTGCATTCAACTCAAGCAAACGAGCCAAACGGTTGTTACGGTTGATAACACGGCGGTAAAGGTCATTCAAGTCAGATGAGGCAAAACGGCCACCATCCAACTGCAACATTGGACGAAGATCTGGTGGAATAACCGGAAGGATGTTGAGAATCATCCATTCAGGTTTGTTTCCAGACTTGTAAAAGGCATCCAAAACATCCAAACGACGGATAGCTTTGACACGTTTTTGTCCAGTAGCTGTTTTCAACTCTTCTTTGAGTTCAGCAATTTCTTTTTCAAGATCTACTTGTTTTAGAAGGTCTTGGATAGCTTCGGCACCCATCTTGGCAACGAATGATCCATAACCATACTCACGCAAGCGCTCACGGTATTCGCGCTCTGTCATGATAGACTTGTGCTCAAGTGGTGTATCCTTAGGATCAATCACCACATAAGCTGCAAAGTAGATAACTTCCTCGAGGGCACGAGGGCTCATATCAAGGGTCAAGCCCATACGGCTTGGAATCCCCTTGAAGTACCAGATGTGAGATACAGGAGCTTTCAACTCAATGTGCCCCATACGCTCACGACGAACTTTTGTACGCGTTACTTCAACCCCACAACGGTCACAAACAATTCCTCTGTAACGAATGCGTTTGTACTTACCACAAGCACATTCCCAGTCTTTTGTAGGACCAAAGATAACTTCATCAAATAGTCCTTCACGTTCTGGTTTCAAGGTACGGTAATTGATTGTTTCAGGTTTTTTGACTTCTCCATAAGACCATGAACGGACTTTGCTTGGAGAAGCTAGGGTGATTTGCATACTTTTAAAACGATTTACATCAACCACTATTTCTTCCCTTTCTATTCTAAGTGAACTGCTTATTCTTATTCAGCAGTTTCTTCTGTTGCTTCCGCTTTTGTTGCTTTCTCAGCTTCTTCAGCTTCAAAGGCTGCTTTAGCCTCTTGTGCTGCTTTTTCGCGGGCTTTTTCAAGGTCATCTACGTGGATGACATCTTCGTCCATTCCTTCATCCAAGTCACGAAGTTCCACTTCTTGATCATCTTCGTCAAGGACTCGCATGTCAAGACCAAGAGATTGCAATTCTTTGACAAGAACTCGGAAGGATTCTGGAACACCTGGTTTTGGAATTGGTTTTCCTTTTGTAATAGCTTCATAAGCTTTCAAACGTCCGTTGATATCGTCAGACTTGTAAGTCAAGATTTCTTGAAGGACATTTGATGCACCGTAGGCTTCAAGAGCCCAAACCTCCATCTCACCGAAACGTTGTCCACCAAACTGAGCTTTACCTCCAAGTGGTTGTTGAGTAACGGTTGAGTAAGGTCCGACTGAACGCGCGTGCAATTTATCATCAACCATGTGGTGGAGTTTGATCATGTACATGACTCCGACAGAAACACGGTTATCAAATGGTTCACCTGTACGTCCATCGTAAAGGATTGTTTTGGCATCGCTATCCATACCAGCTTCTTTAACAGTTGACCAAAGATCTTCAGAACTTGCTCCGTCAAAGACTGGTGTTGCGATGTGAATACCAAGAGTACGAGCTGCCATCCCAAGGTGGAGTTCCATAACCTGACCGATATTCATACGTGATGGCACCCCAAGTGGGTTCAACATGATATCGACTGGAGTTCCATCTGGAAGGTAAGGCATATCTTCTACAGGAACGATACGAGAGACAACCCCTTTATTTCCGTGACGTCCGGCCATCTTATCTCCGACCTTGATCTTACGTTTTTGAGCGATGTAGACGCGAACCAGCATGTTGACACCTGATTGCAACTCATCTCCATTTGCACGTGTAAAGATCTTAACATCACGAACGACACCATCGGCACCGTGTGGTACACGAAGAGAAGTATCGCGCACTTCACGAGATTTATCTCCGAAGATAGCGTGCAAGAGACGTTCTTCAGCTGAAAGATCTTTCTCACCCTTAGGTGTTACTTTACCTACAAGGATATCACCTTCTTTAACCTCAGCACCGATACGGATAATACCCATTTCGTCAAGGTCTTTAAGGGCATCTTCACCAACGTTTGGAATTTCACGCGTAATTTCTTCAGGCCCGAGCTTTGTATCACGCGTTTCTGATTCGTATTCTTCAAGGTGAACAGATGTGTAGACATCGTCTTTCACCAAGCGTTCGCTCATGATAACGGCATCCTCGAAGTTGTAACCTTCCCAAGTCATGTAGGCAACGATTGGGTTTTGTCCAAGCGCCATTTCCCCATTTTCCATAGAAGGTCCGTCAGCGATAAAGTCGCCTTTTTCAACGACATCGCCAACTTTTACGAGAGTGCGTTGGTTATAGGCAGTACCTGAGTTTGAACGACGGAATTTTTGGATGTGGTAAACATCTAATGAACCATCTTCACGGCGTACTTCTACCTTGTCAGCATCTGCGTAAGTAACTTTACCATCATACTGGGCAATCACAGCCGCTCCAGAATCGTGGGCTGCTTGGTATTCCATACCAGTACCAACGTAAGGTGCTTTAGGATCAATCAACGGCACAGCCTGACGTTGCATGTTGGCTCCCATGAGGGCACGGTTGGAGTCATCGTTTTCCAAGAAAGGAATACATGCTGTCGCAACGGCAACTACCTGTTTTGGTGATACGTCCATGTAGTCAACAACATTAGCTGGATACTCTTGGTTGACCCCTTGGTGACGTCCCATGACAACTTTCTCAGCAAATGTTCCATCTTCATTCAGACGAGAATTAGCCTGTGCTACAGTAAATTCATCTTCTTCATCGGCTGTCAACCAAACGATTTCGTTCGTAACAACACCTGTTTCACGGTCAACTTTACGGTATGGTGTTTGAACAAAACCATATTTGTTCAAGTGTCCGTAAGATGACAAGTTATTGATCAAACCGATGTTAGGTCCTTCAGGTGTCTCGATTGGACACATACGACCGTAGTGAGTGTAGTGCACGTCACGTACTTCATATCCAGCACGGTCACGTGTCAAACCACCAGGCCCCAAGGCTGACAAACGGCGTTTGTGAGACAACTCAGAAAGTGGGTTGTGTTGGTCCATGAACTGTGACAACTGTGATGAACCAAAGAATTCTTTAACCGCAGCTGTTACAGGACGGATATTGATAATTTGTTGTGGTGTCAAGATTTCGTTGTCCTGGACAGACATCCGTTCACGGACATTACGTTCCATACGAGAAAGTCCAAGACGTACTTGGTTAGCAAGCAATTCACCAACCGCACGGATACGACGGTTTCCAAGGTGGTCGATATCATCTACACGGCCAAGCCCTTCAGCCAAGTTGAGGAAGTAGCTCATCTCAGCAAGGATATCTGCAGGAGTGACGATACGAACCTTGTCATCTGGATTAGCATTACCGATGATCGTTACAACACGGTCTGGATCAGTTGGAGCAACAACCTTGAATTTTTGAAGAACAACTGGCTCAGTCACAACCGCTGCATCATTTGGAATGTAAACAATCTTGTTCAAGTCGCCATCTAAATGGCTTTCAATGCTTTCAATCACGCTACGAGTCATGACTGTTCCAGCTTCTACCAAGATTTCGCCTGTTTCAGGGTCTACCAATGGCTCAGCAATAGTTTGGTTAAGCAAGCGTGTTTTAACATTGAGTTTTTTATTGATTTTGTAACGACCGACAGCTGCCAAGTCATAACGACGTGGGTCAAAGAAACGAGCTACAAGCAAGCTACGTGAGCTTTCAGCAGTCTTAGGCTCACCTGGACGAAGGCGTTCGTAAATTTCTTTCAAAGCTTCGTCGGTACGAGAGTCCATTGGATTCTTGTGGATATCTTTTTCAACAGTGTTGCGAACCAATTCGCTATCACCAAAGATATCAAAGATTTCATCATCACCTGAGAAACCAAGCGCACGAACCAATGTTGTAAATGGAATCTTACGAGTACGGTCGATACGAGTGTAGGCAATATCTTTTGAGTCGCTTTCAAGTTCCAACCAAGCTCCACGGTTAGGGATAACAGTTGACCCGTACCCCACTTTACCGTTTTTATCAACTTTATCGTTAAAGTAAACACCTGGTGAGCGGACCAACTGAGATACGATGATACGTTCACCACCATTGATGATGAAAGTACCCATTTCAGTCATGATTGGGAAATCACCAAAGAAAACTTCTTGGGTTTTGATTTCGCCTGTTTCTTTATTGATCAAGCGGAAGGTTACAAAAATTGGTGCTGAGTAGCTAGCATCGTGGATACGAGCTTCTTCTAGCGTGTATTTTGGTTCCTTGATTTCATATCCAACAAATTCCAACTCCATTGTGTCTGTGAAGTTTGAAATTGGCAATACATCTTCAAATACTTCCTTAAGACCATGGTCTAGGAAATCTTTGAATGAGTCAGTTTGAATTTCAATCAAATTTGGTAAGTCAAGAACTTCTTTGATTCTTGAAAAACTACGACGGGTACGATGTTTCCCGTATTGAACGTCATGTCCTGCCAAGATGATTCTCCTTTGTAAATAAGTTCCAAGCCTTGTCAATCAGGCTTTTCTAATCGTCATATGGTTTTAAAAACCCCTATCACCGTGTCCTCTTGATAAATTTTCAGAATCTTTAAGTCTTTGTTACAAGCACTCAAAATCCTGAAAAAAAGCACAAAAAGAGCAGCTAAATCTGACTTCTTCAGAAGATTTAACTGCTGTGAGCCTTGTCTGGACAATATTTCAGACAAAACCTACGACAAATGATTATTCATATTATACCCTATTTAGCTAGATTTTTCAAGGGGATTAACGATTTTTTGACAAAATCTTTTCCTATAAGAAATACTGGCTTAATCGTAACAAAATTTGTTGCGATTTTTTCTTTTATTTTAATTTTAGGAAAACGCTTGCATCTTATTTTACTAAGTGCTATACTGATGATAGAAATTTATTGATTGGAGAATCATTATGAGAAAAATACCATCTCAAACTGAGAAAAAAATGGTCTACAGCATCCGTTCCCTCAAAAATGGAACTGGTTCTGTCCTTATTGGAGCAAGCCTTATTCTGCTTGCCATGGCTACACCAACTATCTCAGCAAACGAAAATACACCAACCACTAACGAACCCAGCAACAGAAATACGACCTCCCTTACTCAACCTCTTACTGATGCAACAAACATCGCTGGCAAGAACGAAAGCGATTTTTCTTCACCCGATAGTGCAAACGCTTCCCTAAAGAAAACAGAAGAAAAACCTGCAACAGAGCCAACTACTCCTGCTGCAACTCCCGCCGATTCAGCCCCACAAACCGGACAAGATCGTTCAAGTGAACCAACTACTTCTACGAGTCCAGTAACGACTGAAACTAAGGCAGAAGAACCAATAGAAGACAACTACTTCCGTATCCATGTCAAAAAGCTTCCTGAAGAAAACAAGGATGCTCAAGGACTATGGACTTGGGACGATGTTGAAAAACCATCTGAAAACTGGCCTAACGGAGCCTTGTCCTTTAAGGATGCCAAAAAAGATGACTATGGCTACTACCTAGATGTCAAATTAAAGGGAGAACAAGCCAAGAAAATTAGCTTCCTCATCAATAATACAGCTGGGAAAAATCTAACCGGCGATAAATCGATAGAAAAACTGGCACCAAATATGAATGAGGCTTGGTTGGACCAAGAACACAAGGTTTTCTCTTACGAGCCACAACCTGCAGGAACTATTCGCGTCAACTACTACCGTACAGATGGCAACTATGACAAGAAATCTCTCTGGTACTGGGGAGATGTGAAAAATCCAAGTAGTGGTGAATGGCCTAACGGAACAGATTTTACGGCTACAGGCAAATATGGTCGCTATATCGATATTCCACTCAAAGATGCAGCTAAAGACCTTGGATTTTTATTACTAGACAGAAACAAACAAGGAGACGATGTGAAAATCCGTAAAGAAGATTATAAGTTCACAGATTTAAAAAATCATAGCCAAATTTTCCTAAAAGACGATGATGAATCGATTTACACAAATCCATACTATGTCCATGATATCCGTATGACAGGAGCCCAACACGTAGGCACTTCTAGCATTGAGAGTAGTTTTTCAACACTTGTCGGTGCTAAAAAAGAGGATATCCTCAAACACTCCAACATCACTAATCACCTAGGAAATAAAGTAGCTATCACCGATGTTGCAATCGATGAAGCTGGTAAGAAAGTGACCTACAGTGGAGATTTCTCGGACACAAAACATCCTTATACCGTGAGCTACAACGCTGACCAATTCACTACCAAAACAAGCTGGCGTCTGAAAGATGAGACTTACAGTTATGATGGCAAACTTGGAGCTGACCTAAAAGAAGAAGGAAAACAAGTTGATTTAACCCTTTGGTCACCAAGTGCTGACAAGGTTTCTGTCGTTGTCTACGACAAGAATAACCCTGAAAAAGTGGTTGGAACTGTCGCTCTTGAAAAAGGGGAAAGAGGAACTTGGAAACAAACTCTAGATAGCACAAACAAACTCGGAATCACAGATTTCACTGGATACTATTATCAATACCAAATCGAACGTCAAGGTAAAACTGTTCTTGCACTCGATCCTTACGCTAAGTCCCTCGCTGCTTGGAATAGTGACGATGCTAAGATTGACGATGCCCATAAAGTGGCTAAAGCCGCCTTTGTAGATCCAGCCAAACTCGGACCTCAAGACTTGACTTATGGTAAGATTCACAATTTCAAGACTCGTGAAGATGCCGTTATCTACGAAGCTCATGTGCGTGACTTTACTTCAGATCCTGCCATTGCAAAAGACTTAACCAAACCATTTGGTACCTTTGAAGCATTTATTGAAAAACTAGACTATCTCAAAGACTTGGGTGTAACCCACATCCAGCTCCTTCCAGTCTTGTCTTACTACTTTGTCAATGAATTGAAAAACCATGAACGCTTGTCTGACTATGCTTCAAGCAACAGCAACTATAACTGGGGATATGATCCTCAAAACTACTTCTCCTTGACTGGTATGTATTCAAGCGATCCTAAAAATCCAGAAAAACGAATCGCAGAATTTAAAAACCTCATCAACGAGATCCACAAACGTGGTATGGGAGCTATCCTAGATGTAGTGTATAACCATACAGCCAAGGTCGATATCTTTGAAGATTTAGAGCCAAACTACTACCACTTTATGGATGCTGATGGGACACCTCGCACTAGCTTTGGTGGTGGACGCTTGGGGACAACCCACCATATGACCAAACGACTCCTAGTTGACTCTATCAAATATCTAGTTGATACCTACAAAGTGGATGGATTCCGCTTCGATATGATGGGAGACCATGATGCAGCTTCTATTGAAGAAGCGTACAAGGCCGCACGCGCCCTCAATCCACACTTAATCATGCTTGGTGAAGGTTGGAGAACCTATGCAGGTGATGAGAACATGCCTACTAAAGCTGCTGACCAAGATTGGATGAAACATACCGATACAGTCGCTGTCTTTTCAGATGACATTCGTAACAACCTCAAGTCTGGTTATCCAAACGAAGGTCAACCTGCCTTTATCACAGGTGGCAAGCGTGATATCAACACCATCTTCAAAAATATCATTGCTCAACCAACCAACTTTGAAGCTGACAGCCCTGGAGATGTCATCCAATACATCGCAGCCCATGATAACTTGACCCTCTTTGACATCATCGCCCAGTCTATCAAAAAAGACCCAAGCAAGGCTGAGAACTATGCTGAAATCCACCGTCGTTTGCGACTTGGAAACCTCATGGTCTTGACATCTCAAGGAACTCCGTTTATCCACTCTGGTCAGGAATACGGACGTACTAAACAATTCCGTGACCCAGCCTACAAGACTCCAGTATCGGAGGATAAGGTTCCAAACAAATCTCACTTGTTGCGTGATAAGGACGGCAATCCATTTGACTATCCTTACTTCATCCATGACTCTTACGATTCGAGTGATGCTATTAACAAGTTTGACTGGACTAAGGCTACAGATGGAGAAGCCTATCCTGAAAATGTCAAGAGCCATGACTATATGAAAGGGTTGATTGCCCTTCGTCAATCTACAGACGCCTTCCGACTTAAGAGTCTCCAAGATATCAAAGACCGTGTCCACCTCATCACTGTCCCAGGCCAAAATGGTGTGGCAAAAGAGGACGTAGTAATTGGCTACCAAATCACTGCTCCAAATGGAGACATCTACGCAGTCTTTGTCAATGCGGACGAAAAAGCTCGCGAATTTAATTTGGGAACTGCCTTTGCCCACCTCAGAAATGCTGAAGTTTTAGCAGATGAAAACCAAGCAGGGCCAGTAGGAATTGCCAACCCGAAAGGACTCGAATGGACTGAAAAAGGCTTGAAATTAAATGCCCTTACAGCTACTGTTCTTAGAATCTCTCAAGGCGGTGCCATCGTTGCCCCAGCTGTGGAAGAAAAACCAGAATTTGACCTTTCTAGCTTAAAACAAGAACAAGGGCAATATAATATCCAAGACAATATGTCAAACCGAGTCGTCAAACCGGAACAGCAAACTCCAGCTCCACAAACTAAACCTGATTCTGCAAAACCAGATGCAAAAGTAGCTGATGCAGAAAATAAACCTAGCCAAGCTACAGCTGATTCACAAGCTGAACAACCAGCACAAGAAGCACAAGCATCATCTGTAAGTGAAGCTGTTCAAAACGAATCAGTAGAAAACCCTAGCAAGGAAAATATACCTGCGCCTCTAGCTAAACAAGCTGAACTTCCAAATACAGGAACCAAAAACGATCACAAACTCCTGTTTGCAGGAATTAGTCTCCTTGCCCTTCTCGGTCTCGGGTTCTTACTAAAAAACAAAAAAGAGAACTAAACTAGCCCTCCTATAGAAAAATCCCCCAGGCCTTAACGCTCGGGGGATTGATTTTTGCCCTGATAAGCCTATCTATCAAATCATATATTCTACACTATAGGTCGCATCCGAAAGAATTCGTGCCAAAAATTGCTTGGTTCGTTCTTCCTGTGGGCGACTAAAGAAATCATGGGCATTATTTTCTTCAACAATTTTCCCGCCATCCATAAAAATGACATGATTGGCTACATCTCTAGCAAAACCCATCTCATGTGTCACTACTACCATAGTAACTCCTTCTTTAGCTAACTGTTTTAAAACATCTAAAACATCCCCTACCAACTCTGGATCCAAGGCCGATGTCGGCTCATCTAATAAAATGACCTCTGGTTTCACAGCGATGGCACGGGCAATACCGATTCGTTGTTGCTGACCTCCAGAAAGCTGAGAAGGATAATAATCTTTATAAGCTAGTAAACCAACCTTTTCTAAGGCAACTTCCGCACGTTTAGTTGCTTCTTCCTTAGGAATTTTCCGAGCAATCACCAGGCCCTCCAAAATATTTTCCAAGGCCGTTTTATTAGCAAATAAATTATAATGTTGAAAAACAAAGGCGGTCTTCTGGCGAATTTCTAAAATATCTTTTTTGGTCAATTTGCCAAGATCGTAGTCTTTGTCAGCAAGCTTCAAAGAGCCACTATCGGCTTTTTCTAAATGATTGAGACATCTGAGAAAAGTCGTTTTACCTGATCCAGATGGCCCCAATATTACAACCACATCCCCTTGGTTGACCTTGAGATTAACATCTTCTAAGACTTGTCTGTCTCCAAATTTTTTTGCAACATGTTCTACTTGTAACATTGTCTCCTCCTATGCTAAACCTGTACGGGGCACTACTTGTCCCTGTTCTCTTCGAATATAGCGTTTCTCTAAGATTGAAAAGCCCCATTGAATCAATCCGCAAATAAGAATGTACTGTAAAAAGATCACAAAATAGGATTCAAAATACTGATAACCATAAGATGCTTCAACACGGGCAATAGCTGTAATATCCTTAATGGTCATCACAAAGACCAAAGAGGTTCCTTTTACAATATTTATAACTAGATTAGCCAGATTGGGCAGGGCTGATCGCAAGGCCTGTGGAAAAATAATCCTCACATAAGCTTGACTAGTGGTTAAGCCAATCGCTTGTGCAGCTTCTAATTGTCCCTTATCCACAGTCAAAATAGCCGAACGTAAGATTTCTGATAAACTACCTGTCGTCATCAAACTATAGATAATAAAAGCATAATAGATCGGATTGAGTTTAAAGATATCAACATCACTTCCTATGCTTTTGAGAAATTGATTGAGCAAACTCGGAAACAAACTATAAAAGAAAAGAATCAGCAAAATCGGAGGTGTTGCTCTTATAAAAGCTAGATACACGAGAGAGAAAGTTCGAACACCTTTGACTTTATATATTTGTCCCAGAGCTAAAAACAAGGCTGGTAGAAAACTTAAGACCATGGCTACAATCATGATAATCAAGGTGGTCGGTACCCCTTTTAAGGTCTCTAAAAAGGTTTTTGCAATATAGTCTAAATCCATATCCTATCTCCCTTTCGTTTCCAAAGATTTTTCTAACAAGCGACTCAAGAAGGAAACAGCTAAGGCTACACCCCAATAAAGAATGGCAACCGCTGTATAGGTTTCAAGAGAGTAATTCCCCAAATTACGACTGATTAAGAGATTCCCAGCCCCCATGACATCCACAAAACCAATCGTATATGCTAGGGCAGCGTCCCGCATCAAATTTAGAATAGCGGTCGTCATATTTGGAAGAGCCACTTGAAAAGCCTGAGGAAAAATGATTCTCCAAAATGTCTGACTAGGGGTCAGACCAATACTGACTCCAGCTTCCATCTGACCTTTGGGAATTGCCTGATAAGAAGCCTTAAATACTTCTGCAATGATAGCCGCAAATAGCAAGACCATGGTGAATAAGACGAAGACCGTCTTAGACCAGTTGTTGATATCTAAATTCAACCACCATTTTAAAAATTCAGGTAAACCATAAAAGACAAGGAATAGTAAAACAATAGGAGGAGTACAGCGAAGAGTGAAAATATAACCCTTAGAAAGACCTGCAAAAGTCTTATCTTCTCCCACTTGAGCCCAAGCCAGTAAGCCACCGAAAAGGGAACCAAGGATTGTAGTAAAAAAGAGAATGGACAAGGTCATCGGAAGAGCCTGCCATAAGGTTGGTAAAAATTGGAACACTCTTGAAAAATCATATGAAACCATATAAACCTCTTTCTAATACTCAATGAAAATCAAAAAGCAAACTAGCCACAGGTTGCTCAAAACAGTGTTTTGAGGTTGTGGATAGAACTGACGAAGTCAGTAACCATACCTACGGCAAGGCGTCGTTGACGCGGTTTGAAGAGATTTTCGAAGAGTATAACATTCCTGATTGTTCATCTAATCTTTATCAACGTAGCTAAAGACGTCTTCTTTAAAGTATTTTTGAGAAAGCTTAGCTAAAGTACCGTCTTCTTTTAATTCTTTAATAGCTTTTTCATACTCTTTAGCAAACTTCTCACCCTTTTCATCACGGTGAATCAATGGATAGGTTGGGATTCCTTTATAAGGGAACCAGCTAAGTTTGTCCGCATATTGGTGGTAAGAACCATCCTCTGCTGTCACTGCTTTTTCAAAAGATAACTTGATATCAAAGAAGGCATCATATCGTCCTTCTAAAACCCAAGCATAAGCATCTGCCACCTTGAAGGATTCAGCAGCTGTCAACTCAATTGGTGTATCCTTATGCTTCTCGTTATAACTATTGATGACATTCCACTGGGCATTTTGAGGAGAGATGGGTACTAATTTTCCTTTATTTTTGGCAAAATCATCAATATTCTTATATTTGGCTTCATCTTCTTTTCTAACAGTAAAACCAATAATGCTGGCTCCTACTGGCTCAGATGGAATAATAAATTTCTTAGCCCGTTCATCTGTATACCAAGCACCTTTAGTTCCAATATCGTACTTGCCAGACTCAAGTCCAATCAAGAGATCATCATCACTAGTTCCAGTATACTCAAATTTATAATCTGCTAATTTCTCATCAACCGCCTTTAAAACAGCGACTTCATAACCATCTGATTCCCCTTTTTCGTCAATAAAATCATAAGGGACATAGTTTTGAGTATGGGCAACTTTTAAAGTTGTTACTTGTCCAGATGAAACTGCATCTGCACCTTTAGCAGATGCTCCCGCCAAAGTTCTACCAATAATCGTTGCTCCAAGCACTGCCGCAACCGCAACTCCACCAATAATCCATGTTTTCTTACTCATATTCTTCTCCTTTATTTATCTAATGCCTCTCTCACCCACTGGATACGCTCCACTGCAATATCACTCGGAATGGTACAATCTGCTCCAAGTATGAAGCCCTCTTTTCCTGTTTCTTCTACCAATCGTTTGGTTTCAGCTTGAATTTCTTCCTTACTGCCTCGATAAAGAAGGCCATCTTCACCGTTTTCAAATCCTCCCAGAACAGCACGACCCTTGAAAATCTCACGACCTTCTTTTAGGCTAATTCCTTCTGGACCAACTGCCCAGTTAAAAACATGAGCTGGATAGTCGGCAAAGATATGAATATCGTTTCGAGCTCCTTCATAGCCACAGATATGAAGGATATTTACCCCACCAACCGACTTAGCCGCTTTTAAAACAGTCAGTTCACTCGGCGCAATAATCTCCTGATAGGCTTCAGCAGAAACACGCGCATCCTGAATACTTTGCACACTGAGATAAATACCGTCTGCTCCTGCATCTTTAATAATAGCTTGACTCAAGCTAGCGATATCTTGCGCAATCACATCAAGGACTTTTTTCAATTTCTGAGAATCTTGAACTAAGAAATCTGCAATGAGATCATCTCCACCAGACACTTCTCCAAGTAACCATTTGAGGTAGGTCACAGGCGCAAAAATATTGTAAATAGCAACAATATCTTCCGTAAACTCCTGCTTAATCTTCTTCACTAATTCTACCTGCTCTCTAATCCACGGATGATCTTCACCCAGAGGTTGAATCTCTGCCAACTCTTGGAGTGACTTTCCTTTGGCAATAACTGGATTTGGATAAGCAAAATAGCCATCACTCATCAACTTGATAAAGTCTGGATGTAGGTCACGGATAAAACGTTTGTGACCTTGTATGTTCTTTTCAATAATCACAGGATTGGAAAATCCCTTTAACCATTCCTCTTCTGATGTAAAGTGGTGCCAAAAACCTACAGGTACACGGTCAACCACTTCTCCTCTAAATGCTTTTAAAACCCATTCTCTTTTTTCTGACATCTCTATTCTCCATTTCTTTCTTTTTCAACTAATAAAACACTGGCAATATCATTGGTTTGAATAAAGCGAAGACTTCTCTTCTGAAAATCCTGAATCCCATGACAACTTGGCCCTTCCTTACAAGTAAGTCCCTTTGTAAGACTGATCGCAAGTAAGATGACAAAGCCGAGGGCCGTCCCTACCAATAGCCACTTTTTTCTTTTCATAAGGCCCTCCTATTCTAAAATAGCAGCCTGACGAATCCAGTCCAATCGTTCTAATTCAAAGTCATCTGGAACCGTGCAATCCGCTCCAAGAAGGACTCCTCTAGTCCCAGCTTCAGCCAACAAGCGTTTGGTTTCCTCTTGTAGTTTAGCCTTGCTACCTCCATAAAGCAGGCTCTGCTTTCCATTTTCAAAACCACCCAAGACCGCTTTGCCATGAAATAGCTCCTGACCTTGAGGTAAGCTGACTGCTTCATGGTGGGTTGCCCAATTGAAAACTTGGGCTGGATAATCTTTGAAAATAGTCACATTGTTACTGGCACCTTGGAAACCGCAGATATGCAGGATATTGACCCCACCTGCCTGATTAGCAGCTTCTAAAACCTTTATGTTGCTTGGCTCAATATAGGTCTGATACAATTCTGCTGTGATGCGCTCATCCTGAATTTCTTGTGTACTGAGGTAAATCCCATCTGCTCCACAATCCTGAATGATTGCCTTGGTTAGGATTGCGATATCCTCAGCTATTACATCTAAAATCTCCCTGAATAGCTCTGGATTTTCGAGTAATAGATTAGCAACCTCCTTATCACCTCTAGAAGTCTCTGTACGAAACCAACGTTTCAGGTAGGAAATCGGAGAAAAGATATTGTAGAATGAAGCAATGTCCTCAGTGAAGGTTGCTCGAATAGCTTCTACCACTTCTACTTGTTGCTGAATCCAAGGATGGTTTTCACCAATCGACTCAATAGAAGCCAGCTCCTGAATACTTGAAACCAAAGGACTGTAGACATTACTTGGATAAATGAAAAATCCGTCACTCATCATTTTGACAAAATCAGGATGAATTCTTTCAACGTACTTCCGATGTCCCTCTACACTTTTTTGAAAGATACGTGGGTTATTTAAACCTTGCCCTTTTTCCTCCAGTGTTACAAAATGAAACCAAAAGCCTACAGGAACTCGTTCCACCTCTTCTCCTCGGATGGCTTTAAAAACTAGCTCTCTTTTACTTGTCATACTTTTCTCCTTCCATTTGGATTGAAACCATCTTACCACTCCTTTTGACCTTTTCCCAATATATATTGACTATCGACTTGATTGATATTGTTTATATCAATAACGAAAAAATCTCTGGAAAGCTTGATTTTACTAGCTTTTCAGAGATTCTTTTTTGTTTATTGCTTTTTTAAAATAGTTGTTATATAGATTTTTTATCAGCCTGATTAGGATTTTTTATTAAGCCTCTTTCATGGCAAAGTATTCCCGTACTTTGGGTGCCACTTGCATTCCGAATAGTTCAATAGCTCTCAGAACCTGGTCATGGGGCATGGAACCAAGCGGTAGATGGAGCATGAAGCGGTCCAAACCTAAGTCTTCAATCATGCGAATCAATTTTTCGGCCACCTGATCTGAATTGCCCACAAACATAGCACCATTTGGCCCAACTTGCTCCAAATATTGCTCATAACGCAATTCCTGCCAGTGCGGACGGTCTTTGGAAATAGCATCCACCACTTGCTTAGTCGGATGGAAATAATCTTTTACAGCCTGCTCACCATCTTCAGCAATCCAACCCCAAGAATGAGCTCCAACCTTTAGTTCCTGACTGGCATAACCCGCTTCGCTTCCAATCTCACGATAAGCCTGAATCAACTTTTTAAAATAACGCGGATTGCCACCAATAATAGCATAAACAATCGGTAGACCAGCCTGAGCAATCTTCACAGTTGATTCGACATGACCACCTGTCGCTATCCACAAGGGCAATTTGTCCTGAACTGGACGAGGATAAACTTCTTTGCCAGAGATTGTTTGGGTCAATCGACCTTGCCAATCTAGTTTTATCTTTTCATTGACTAATTGAAGCAAGTCTAATTTCTCATCAAAAAGAGCTTCGTAGTCTTTCAAATCATAGCCAAACAAGGGAAAAGATTCCGTGAAAGAACCCCTTCCGGCCATAATCTCCGCACGTCCATTTGACAAAGCATCGATAGTGGCATATTGTTGGAACAATCGAATCGGATCCATACTTGAGAGAATGCTGACTGCACTGGTCAAACGAATCTTCTTGGTATTGACTGCCCCAGCTGCCAGAACAATCTCTGGCGCAGATATCGCAAAATCCGCTCGATGGTGCTCACCAATCCCATACACATCCAAACCAACCTTGTCAGCCAGTTCAATCTCTGCCAGCAACTGGCGAATGCGTTCAGCATGACTGTAAGTTTGCCCAGTCCCTTCAAGCTCCGTTGTTTCTCCAAATGTTGAAATTCCCAATTCTACCACAGTGATTCTCCTTGTCTATTCCGGTCCTTCATTTTGAAAAATTATTCTAACACGAATCTTGAGTACAAGCAACCGATTTGCTCACAAGAAAAAGCCTAGATAACTAGACTTTTTAAGCTTATTCTACCGTTACTGACTTAGCAAGGTTACGTGGTTTGTCCACATCAAGCCCACGGTGGAGTGTTGCAAAGTAAGCGACTAATTGCGTTGGCACGACCATTGAAATTGGTGAGAGGTAAGGGTGTACAGTCGTAAGGACGATATCATCTGTATCTTTGGCAACATTTTCTTCTGCAATAGTGAGAACCTTGGCACCACGGGCTGCCACCTCTTGGATATTTCCACGAGTGTGGTTGGCAAGGACTGGATCTGACAAGAGAGCCAAAACAGGCGTTCCTTCTTCAATCAAGGCAATAGTTCCGTGCTTGAGTTCTCCTGCCGCAAAGCCTTCACACTGGATGTAAGAAATCTCTTTGAGTTTAAGGCTTGCTTCCATAGCTACGTAGTAATCTTGACCACGCCCAATATAAAAGGCGTTGCGAGTTGTTTCAAGAAGCTCACGAACCTTGGCTTCAATGGTTTCTTTCTCTGAAAGAGTTGATTCGATAGACTGAGCTACGATTGACAACTCATGAACCAAGTCAAAGACTTGCGCTTTAGCATTGCCATTTGCTTCTCCTACTGCTTTTGCAAGAAAAGCAAGGGCTGCAATTTGTGCTGTATAAGCCTTTGTTGATGCTACGGCAATTTCAGGACCTGCATGAAGGAGCATGGTATGATTGGCTTCACGTGAAAGAGTTGAACCTGGTACGTTTGTCACTGTCAAGCTTGGGATTCCCATTTCATTAGCCTTGACCAAAACCTGACGGCTATCCGCCGTTTCACCAGACTGACTGATAAAGATGAAGAGTGGTTTCTTGCTGAGAAGTGGCATACCGTAACCCCACTCAGATGAAATTCCAAGTTCAACTGGTGTATCTGTCAATTCTTCCAACATTTTCTTAGAAGCAAATCCTGCGTGGTAAGATGTCCCAGCTGCAAGGATGTAGATACGGTCTGCGTCTTGAACAGCCTGGATGATAGCTGGGTCTACTACTACTTGACCAGCCTCATCTGTGTAGGCTTGGATTAGTTTACGCATAACAGTTGGTTGCTCGTCAATTTCCTTAAGCATGTAGTAAGGGTAAGTTCCTTTACCGATATCTGACAAGTCTAGCTCAGCAGTGTAGCTAGCACGCTCACGACGATTTCCATCATAGTCTTGAACTTCCACACTATCAGCCTTGACGATTACCAACTCTTGGTCATGAATTTCCATGTATTGGTTGGTTTCACGAATCATAGCCATAGCATCTGAGCATACCATGTTATAACCTTCACCAAGACCAATCAAGAGTGGTGATTTATTTTTAGCTACGTAGATGACTTCAGGATCTTGTGAGTCAACCAAGGCAAAAGCATAAGAACCACGGATGATGTGAAGAGCTTTTTTGAAGGCTTCAAGAACAGAGAGACCTTCTTCTTCCGCAAATTTTCCAATCAAGTGAACAGCGATTTCAGTATCTGTTTGCCCCTTAAAGTGGTGACCTGCAAGGTATTCTTCCTTGATTTCAAGGTAGTTCTCAATGACCCCATTGTGCACCAAAACAAAACGTTCAGTCTCAGAGCGATGTGGGTGAGCATTGTCTTCCGTTGGTTTTCCGTGAGTAGCCCAACGAGTATGTCCGATACCCGTTGTCCCCTCAACACCAGCTGTCTTAGCAGACAATTCTGCGATACGACCAACAGCCTTCACCAAGTGGTTTTCAGCACCACCTAGGACAAAAATCCCCGCAGAATCATAGCCACGGTATTCGAGCTTTTCAAGCCCTTGAATCAAAATATCAGTTGCATTTGTGTTTCCAACAACACCAACAATTCCACACATAGTATATACGACACAGACCAGCTGTGCTTTCTCCTTAAAATTGGTATAGTCTAATTCCTCTTTTATAGAATCAGCAAAAACAGTATATACTTGTTTCTTTCACTTGTCAAGAGTAAAAATTGGTATAGTTCAAATTACGCTCCTGTTAGCAAAAGACTCTGACCAATTAGGATAATCAGTCAGAGTCCTTTTTAAAATCCATTATTATCGCTTAATTCCTTGAACCAGTGCCCTGATTTCTTCAGACGACGTTCTTGCGTTTCCAAGTCTAATTCGACCAAGCCATAGCGATTTTTATAGCTATTGAGCCATGACCAGCAATCGATAAAGGTCCAAATCAAGTAGCCCTTACAATTGGCTCCGTCTTCAATGGCACGGTGAAGTTCGCGAAGATGACCTTTTACAAAGTCAATACGGTAATCATCTTGAATCATTCCATTCTCACGGAATTTTTCTTCCCCTTCAACACCCATACCATTCTCTGTCAACATCCACTCGATATTACCATAATTTTCCTTGATATTTTGGGCAATGTCATAAATCCCTTGCTCATAAATCTCCCAGCCACGATGAGGATTGATTTTACGTCCAGGCATCACATAAGGCTCATAAAAATGTTCTGGCAAAAGAGGACTCTCTGGATGCTTCGCAAATCGAGGAGCCATAACACGCAAAGGTTGATAGTAGTTGACACCAAGGAAGTCCACAGTATTGTCACGAATGATATCCAACTCCTCCTCTGTAGCATCAGGCAAGAGACCGTATTCATGTAAGATTTCTACCAACTCCTGTGGATAAGTCCCCAAAACAGACGGATCTAAGAAAGATTGGGCCTGAAAAAGGTCCGCAATATTAGCAGCCTTGACATCAGCAGGATGCTGGCTACGTGGATAAGCCGGTGTCAAGTTTAAGACAATCCCAATCTTGGAATCTGGCAAAAGTTCATGACAAGCCTTAACCGCCCGACTGCTGGCCAATTGTGTATGATAAGCTACTTTAACGGCTGCCTCTGCATCCACCTTATGTGGATAATGGGCATCGTAAAAATAGCCAAATTCTACTGGAACTATTGGCTCGTTAAAGGTAATCCATTGATCCACTAAATCTCCATAAATCTCAAAACAAAAACGAGCATAGTCTTCATAGGCTGAAACAGTCGCCTTATTTTCCCAACCATCACCATCCTCTTGAAGGGCAAAAGGCAAATCAAAATGATAAAGATTGACTAAAAGACGAATCCCCTTAGCCTTAATAGCCTCAAAAACCTTACGATAGAAATCCACACCTTGAGCATTGACTTTTCCACGCCCTTGTGGAAAAATCCGTGACCACTGAATAGAAGTCCGAAAGGCCGTATGACCAGTCTCTAACAGTAGCTCAATATCCTTTTCCCAGTTTTCATAAAAGGTTGATGTTTTATCTGGACCAATCCCATTATAGTAACGATTTGGCTCCACTTGGTACCAATAATCCCAGAGATTATCTCCCTTACCGTCACCAGCTACACGTCCTTCTGTTTGTGGTCCAGAAGTAGAGGATCCCCAGACAAAATCCTTTGGAAATCTTAGCATACATTTACCTCTTTATCTACTCATTTTTCCCATTATACAGAAAAAACAAGGTAAAAACTAGTTACATTTTTTCCTTGTTTTTCTTCTGATTATAGTTTTTATTTCTTGCTGAGGATTTCAAGCGTTTCAAGCACGTTATCTGCATGAACTTCGATAGTATCACCAGTCGCTTTAATCTTAACTTCTACGATGCCATCGGCCGCTTTCTTCCCAACAGTGATACGGATTGGCAACCCAATCAAGTCACTATCGCTGAATTTAACACCGACACGTTCGTTACGGTCATCTGTCAAGACTTCGTAACCAGCTCCCATCAAGCTTGCTTCAAGCTTTTCTGTCAAGGCTTGCGCTTCATCATCCTTGACATTGACAGTTATCAAGTGCACATCAAATGGTGCCAACTCTTTAGGGAAGTTGATTCCCCAAGCGTAACGGTATTCACCTTTTGGCGTTTTGTTAACAAAGAGGCGAGCGTGTTGCTCCATCACTGCTGAAAGGAGACGGCTGACACCGATACCGTAACATCCCATGATAATTGGCACAGCACGGCCATTTTCATCCAAAACATCTGCTCCCATGCTTGCTGAATAGCGAGTGCCGAGTTTGAAGATGTGACCAATTTCGATACCACGCGCAAAGTTAAGAACACCTTGTCCGTCTGGAGAAATTTCCCCCTCACGAACTTCACGGATATCCACATATTCTGCAGTAAAATCACGACCTGGGTTCACACCAGTCAAGTGGTAGCCATCTTCGTTAGCACCAACAACTGCATTGCGAACATCTTGCACCTTACGATCTGCAATAATTTTAATATTCTCTGGCAAACCAACTGGTCCAAGTGAACCGAACCCTGCTTGAACAAGATTCGCCACTTCTTCTTCGCTAGCAACGTCAAAGAAATCTGCTCCCAAATGGTTTTTCAACTTAACTTCGTTGAGTTGGTCATTTCCAACTAGAAGGGCCGCAACAAGTTCACCATCTGCCATGTAGAAGAGGGTTTTGATCGTTTGTTCTTCTGGAACATTGAGGAAGGCTGCAACTTCATCAATTGATTTAACATCTGGAGTTGCCACACGAGTCACTTCTTCTTCAGCGACAACACGGTTGCTTGGTTTGTACTCGTTTGTTGCCATTTCCAAGTTAGCCGCATAGCTAGACTCACTTGAGTAAGCAATGGTATCTTCACCAGAAACCATCCATTTAAGCAATTCTGCCTTGATTTCTTCTTGCACTTCTGCAGGAATTTCATCAAATGAGGTAACTGACTTGTCCAAAACAACCCATCGGTCAAGGTCTGTACGAGCAGGTGTAATAGCCATAAATTCTTGGCTGTCCTTACCACCCATGGCTCCACCGTCACCGATGATAGCCTTGAAATCTAAACCACTACGAGTGAAAATACGCTCATAAGCAGCCTTGTACTCATCGTAAACACTGTCCAAGCTATCATAGTTAGCGTGGAAACTGTAAGCATCTTTCATGATGAACTCACGTGTACGAAGAAGTCCATTACGTGGGCGTTTTTCATCACGATACTTAGGCTGGATTTGATAAAGATTAAGTGGCAATTGCTTGTAAGACTTAACAGAATCACGGACAATAGCTGTAAAGGTTTCTTCGTGAGTTGGACCTAGAATGAAGTCTGATTTTTCACGGTTTTTTAGTTTGTAAAGGTCCTCACCATAAGTTTCGTAACGACCTGATTCGCGCCACAATTCTGCACTGAGAAGGGCTGGAGCTAACATCTCAACGGCACCAATCTTATCAAATTCTTGGCGCATGATGTTTTTAGCTTTTTCAATCACACGGTTAGCAAGTGGTAGGTAAGAATAAACGCCTGCTGAAACTTGGCGAACATAACCAGCTCGCAACATAAGAGCATGGCTGATAACTTGAGCATCGCTTGGCATTTCGCGAAGCGTTGGGATAGGCATTTTACTTTGTTTCATAATATTCCTCGATTATCTAAAAAAGAGTCGCATGATGTCATTCCAAGTCACAGCAATCATCAAGACAACCATGATGACCACTCCGGCCAAGGTGACATAGGTTTCAATTTCTTGTTTCAATGGTTTGCGGCGGATAGCTTCTAGGATATTGAGCACAATCTTACCACCATCCAGGGCTGGAATCGGAATAAGATTAAAAATCCCAATATTGATGGAAATAATTGCCAAGAAGTACAAGACATTCTCAATTCCATTTTTAGCAGCATCACTACTTGCCTTAAAGATGGCAACAGGTCCACCTAGTTTGTTCAAATCCGGTTGGAAAATCAGATTTTTCAGATCTGATAGAATTCGGAGGGCCGAGTCAACAGCAGTTGTAAAACCACCTACAAACATAGATACAAAATCTGACTTAATCCCCGGTTGAACACCTAGAAGGTAACGGCCTTGACTTTCTTCCGGAGTAACAGTGACTTGTTTGTCACTCCCCTTTTCAGAAATAGTCACATCCAAGGTCGGGGCCGTCTTATCTTTGGTTTCTGATTCCACAGCTTGAATCAAGCTTTCCCAGTTGCTAACCTCATGTGAACCAATCTTGGTAATCTGTGCCGTTTCTGGTACTCCTACCTTAGCCAAAGCCCCTTGAGGCATAATATGGAACTGGTTGGTATCGACATCTCTGACACCACCCTGCATAAAGATTAAAATCCAGAAAACAACGACACCTAAGATAAAGTTGTTCATAGGACCTGCAAAGTTAGTAATCAGTTTCCCCCAGATAGTCGCATTTTGATATTGCACATCCAAAGGAGCAATTCGAACCTCAGTTCCATCTGCTTCCACAACCGTTGCATCGTGATCTACTGCAAATGTTTTTTCTTCTTCCAGAACCAAGCCCTTGATAAAGAGCTTGTCTTCAAAATCAAACTGGGTCACCTGCATAGGGAGGGCTGTTTGATCTAATTTTTTACCTGAAAGATTGATGCGTTTAACCTTACCATCATCAGTAAGGGTCAAACTGACAGGAGTTCCTGTCTTAATTTCAGTTGTATCATCACCCCAACCGGCCATGCGAACATAGCCACCCAGAGGCAAGATTCGAATGGTATAGGCCGTTCCATCCTTGCCAATATGAGCAAAGATCTTGGGTCCCATGCCAATGGCAAATTCACGCACTAGAATCCCTGATTTCTTGGCAAAGTAGAAGTGTCCGAACTCGTGCACCACTACAATAATCCCAAAAACCAGAATAAAGGTTAAAATTCCGAGCATAGTATTTCCTCCGTCTTTTGATTAAAAGAGTCCAAACAAGTGCATGATTGGAAATACAAGCAACATACTATCAAAACGATCCAAAACACCACCATGTCCAGGAATAAATTTCCCAGAATCCTTGACACCAAAGTGACGCTTAATCGAACTTTCTAGTAAATCACCAAATTGTCCAGCAATGCTAAAGAAAATAGCAAAGACTGACATCTTGTAAATTCCATACGGAAGAGCAACTGTACTGTCAACTATCATAAAGATAATAGTTACTAAAATCGCACCTAAAATACCACCCAAGGCACCCTCAAAGGTTTTATTTGGAGAAACTGTCGGAGCTAATTTGCGTTTACCATAGTTCATCCCAACAAGATAGGCACCACTGTCTGTCGCCCAGACGATACACAAGGCCAATAGAGCCTTATCTAAACCTGCAACGCGAGCATCTAGTAAAGCATTAAATCCAAAGCCAACATAGAAACTCATAGCAAGAGGGAAAACAGCGTCCTCAATCGTATAAGACTTGCTAAAAACAGTCGTTCCTAACATAATTGAAATCAAAACACTATAGGCAACCACATTCCCATCAACTGGTAAAAAAGTCAGATAATTCTCCAAGGGAATGGTCAAAGCAAAGGTTGCAAAGAGGGTTAAGAGGCCCTCCATAGTCATGGTCTCTAGACCTCTCATCTTCAAAAGTTCATGCATGGCTAGCATGGCTATGATTCCAATTGCTATCTGAAGCAAGAGGCCCCCAATCATTAAAATTGGTAGGAAAATAGCCAGGGCAATCCCTGCAAACAAGGTTCTTTTCTGTAAATCCTGTGTCATATTTCCTCCTAAACTCCTCCAAATCGGCGATGACGACGATTGTAGGCAAGAATGGCTTCCTGCAAGGCCGCCTCGTCAAAATCAGGCCACAAGGTGTCCGTAAAATAGAGCTCACTGTAGGCTCCCTGCCATGGAAGGAAATTGCTCAAACGCAATTCTCCACTAGTACGGATAATCAAGTCTGGGTCTCGTAACTCCTTAGGTAAATGCTGGGTAAAAAGATAATTACCAATCAATTCCTCTGTGATGTCACCTGGGTTGATTTTGGCATCTAAAACATCCTGAGAAATCAACTTAAGAGCCTGTGTAATCTCAGCACGTCCACCATAGTTGAGGGCAAAATTAAGAATTAATCCTGTGTTGTTCTTAGTTAATTCCTCAGCCTTGGTCAGAGCTTCAAAAGTTTGCTTAGGCAGGCGTTCTGTCTCCCCAATCATTTGAATCTTAACATTATTCGCATGCAATTCCGGGACATAATTATCATAAAACTCTACTGGCAAGTTCATGATAAACTTGACTTCCTGATCTGGACGGGTCCAGTTTTCTGTAGAAAAAGCATAGACTGTAATCACCTTGACGCCTAGTTTGTTGGCTGCCTTGGTCACAGTTTGCAATGCTTCCATGCCCGCCTTATGTCCGAATACTCGCGGTTGCATACGTTTCTTAGCCCAACGACCATTCCCATCCATGATGATGCCGATATGAGCAGGAACCTGTGTCGGAACCTCTACTTCCACAGCCTTATCTTTCTTAAAAAATCCAAACATGATCTTATTCCTATTCAAAAATCTATCGTTTCATTATACCATATTTCCCTATTTTCTTCTATCACTAAGCTATTTATACTCTTCGAAAATCAAATTCAAACCACGTCAGCTCTATCTGCAGCCTCAAAACAGTGTTTTGAGCAACCTGCGGCTAGCTTCCTAGTTTGGTCTTTGATTTTCATTGAGTATTATTCTCAGGCACCAAGCCCATTTTTCAAAAAAATAAGCCGCCTGATTGGGCGACTCTATTTTTTATAGGGAGATTATTATGAAAAAGTTTTAGGAGTTTAAGTTAAGGTCTTCTTAACTTATGGACTTAGTATACACTTCCTAGCTTAAAGTTTCCTTAAGTATTTTTAAAAATCAAATTTTTCCATTTCTCCTGCCAATTTTTCTTGGATAGACGTGTTCGATAAAGTTCCATTCTGTCTTGATTCTCTAAAAAATGAGGAGTTGGACGAACTTGAAAATTCAAAATATCCTCCAAACCATAAGGTGCATAGAGTTCAAAATCGGATTCTTCATTCAAGCGCAGTCCAACAGCCGTACATCGTTCTGGATACTTACTCATAGCATCACGAGAACTGGTATAGGGAGAAGTGTGAGGACTGTGCTGGTGCATATAGACCTGATTTTTCAACTCCCACTGGTACTGAGGAAAGTCCTCTCGCAGTTTTTTCTCTAGGGACAAGGTTTCCTCGTAAGAAATATCTGGATCAAAGAAAATTACATCTACATCTGTTTCACAGTCAAAAGGGGATTTGTCTGACAAGAGATTCCAGATAAAATTTCTGACAGAACCTGCTGCCAACCAGGAATCTGTCAACTCCAAGTTTCGGATGACAGTCAGAATAGCCATCATATCCGGATTTTCTCTAAAATCCTCTAGAATTTCTTGCTCATTTTTCACTATATTCATAACCTAAGTGCTCATATGCCTTAGCAGTCGCCACCCGTCCAGACCGCGTCCGCATGATAAAACCTTTTTGAATCAAGTAAGGCTCATACATATCTTCAACTGTCTCACGTTCTTCTGCTATGTTAACAGAAAGAGTTCCTAGACCAACAGGACCACCACCGTACATCTCAATCATGGTGCGAAGGATTTTTTGATCCACATAGTCCAAACCTTCATGGTCAACATCCAGCATAGTCAAAGCCTTATCGGTAATAAGATCATCGATAACCCCATTCCCCATTATCTGGGCAAAATCGCGCACGCGCTTGAGGAGACGATTGGCAATACGAGGGGTCCCACGACTACGCAATGCCAACTCAGATGCTGCCTCATGGGTGATTTCCATCTCAAAAATATCTGCCGTCCGCTCGACAATTTCCGTCAAGTCAGCATGGGCATAATACTCCATATGACCTGTAATCCCAAAACGTGCCCGTAGTGGATTTGAGAGCATACCAGCCCGAGTCGTCGCACCAATCAAGGTAAAAGGTGGTAACTCCAAATGAACACTACGACTACCCTCACCAGCCCCAATCATGATGTCAATGTAGAAGTCTTCCATGGCACTATAAAGCACCTCTTCCACCGACATGGGCAAGCGATGAATCTCATCAATAAAAAGGACATCCCCAGGCTCTAAGTCATTCAAAATCGCTACCAGATCTCCGGCTTTTTCAATGACTGGACCCGAAGTCTGCTTGAGATTGACACCTAGTTCGTTGGCAATAACAAAAGCCATGGTCGTTTTTCCCAAGCCTGGAGGGCCAAATAAGAGCACATGATCCAGCGCTTCATCCCGCATTTTGGCAGCTTCGATAAAGATTTGGAGCTGGTCCTTGACCTTGTCCTGCCCAATATATTCACGTAAGTACTGAGGACGGAGCGTGCGTTCTACTAACTCCTCGTCCCCCATTATCTCATTATCTAAAATTCTACTCATTGCTCTATTATATCAAAAATCCAAGCCACAAACAAAAAAGCCACCTGATTAGATGACCCTCGACTTTAGCACTTTATTCTACATCACTGCTTCATCGCCTGCGATAGGAAGTAAGATAGCCCATGATGGAACTAATCCTTAAAATTATCATCGGACCAATTGTGGTCGGTGTTGTTCTTCGCTTATACTCAATGAAAATCAAAGAGCAAACTAGGAAGCTAGCCACAGGCTGTACTTGAGTACGGCAAGGTGAAGCTGACGTGGTTTGAATTTGATTTTCGAAGGGTATTAGTCGATAAATGGCTAAACAAAGATAGATAGTGTCAAAAAAGACCCCAAGCTTATTTGGACGTGAGCTTGGGGTCTTTTCTAGCCTATGATATAGACACAATACTTAATTCTCTTTCATTATCCCACAGTTCACACATTTCGTCAAAGATTTACATTCTCAGCTTCGCAAGCTTTAACCGCTGTACAACAATATGATGACTCACTCCTCGACAACCAAGAACATTATTACAGCAGTTCCAGTCCTTCAATTAACAGTCACTTACAATCAAATTGAGTTTGAAGTAGCTGAAGCGACAACAGACCTATTTATTAGTCATATTCGCTAAAAAAAGTCCCCGCCAATTCCCCGACCAAAATCCGAAAAATATCGGAAAATGATTTTTAGAATAGTCCCCAAAATCCTGAAATAGAGCCAAAAAACTCCACCTGATTGGGTGGAGTTAAGGGAGATTATTATGAAAAAGAAAAGTTTAGGATTTTATTAAATAAAGTTAGGAGGTCTTTATTTAATAACTATATGATACAAGACAAAGCTTAAAACTAGCTTAACTTTTCTCAAATTTTACTATTTTGCAAAAAAAATCTATCACCATCACCTATCCACGAAAAAAGCCACCTGATTGGGTGGCTTCATTAGGAGATTATGATGAAAAAAGTTTTAGGATTTCATTAAATAAAGTTAGGAGGTCTTTATTTAATGACTATATAATACTAGACCATCCTTAAATTTTGCTTAATAAAAAACAAATTTTATTATTTTTCTCGATTCATCCAAGTCATTCCTATACAATTATAGGTGGATAAGATTTCAAAGCCCATAGAACGATAGAAGCCCAAGGTTCTTTCTGTCTCTTCTGTCACCAGCTGAACTTGATAGACATCTTTGTAATCCTCTAAAACCTCTTTCATTAGGGCACTACCAATCCCTTGACGCTGATAGATAGGTAAAACGATTAAATCCTGAACCAGTACTGATGAGAATCCATCTCCAACCAAACGAATCAAGCCCACCACAGTATCATCATCAAGCGCCACATAAATCGCTAATGAATGAGATAAGGCCTGCTCCAGCATCTCTGATTGATCGGTATAATTTGTCCAACCGACAGCCTGATAGAGATGCAAAACATCCTCTAGCTTGACAAATTCTTGCTTTTTAATAGTGATCATGTCAACACCTCTTAAAACTCTCTCAAGCTCTTGTACTGCCGTCCATTTTTATCAAAATTTTCAGGAGCCAACCATGCTTCCAATCGAGCTTTGACTTGAGGCCAGTCCTTATCAATCATAGACAACCAATCCGTATCCCTAGTACGCCCCTTATAAACGACTGCCTGGCGGAAGGTTCCTTCATAAACAAATCCCAAACGCTCCGCAGCTCGTCTGGATGGCAGATTAAGAGAATCACATTTCCATTCGTAGCGACGATAGTTAAGCTCCTCAAAAACATAACGTGCCAAGAGATACTGAGCTTCTGTCCCTATTCGTGTTCCCCTGAGTTCTGGAGAAAAAGTGACCGCTCCCACTTCTATCACTCGATTATTCTGGTCAATGCGCATGAGAGAAAATGTTCCCAAAGCCTTACCAGTTTCCTTGTCTATAATTGCATAGTAAAAGCGATCCTTACGAGCCAACATCTGATTTAAAAGGCTAACCAGCTCCTCCATATCTGCCACTGGTTCCTGAAAGAGGTAAGTCCACATCTCCCGCGGAGTATCTGGACCATAAACAGCTAATAAATCATCCGCATGCTTTTCCACCGAAAGAGCCTCTACCCTAGCATAACGCCCTTCTAAGAAACCAATAGAAGGCAATTCGCCCGGTGTATAACCTTCCATTGACTCCCCAATCATCTGATCATATTCATTTACTGGCATAGCTTTCTCCTTATTCACTTATTGAATATAGTATAACATATCTCAATGAAAATTTTAGGAAACACTTGGTTTTCTATTCAATAATGCAAACTCCTCTTATAAAAATCATCCATCCACTTTATGGAGGAATAATCAAATATGGGAACGAGTGAGTTAATGTCCCTTATGCTTCTCTCTACGTTTTTACTGTTTGAGTTCAAATCTCTCTTGTTTGAACAATTGCTTTTTTAGACTGGACTACCAACCAGAACTGTGTTTTTATCTTAGTTGGGACTATTATAGTACGGTTCAGCACTATCTACAAATTTTTCAGATGTGTATCAAAATAATTTATCGTGGCAAACCATGAGTCTACACTTTCTTTCATTAATAAGCGCCAATCTTTTCGATAACGATGATTCGGTTGATAAGCAATCGTCAACATATGCCCTGTTTCATGATATTTTTTAAACAAAATGGATTCCCCTTTATATTGTGAAATAATATCATCTATCGCGGATGATGCATTCCATATTTCATCAACATCACTTCCTAGTAATAATAAAGGAGAGGCAATTTTACTCACATCAATCTGAGCCCTACTATCTTCAGGAATGTGTTTTCCAAAAAACTTGTTTAACAAATAATTTCCTAACTGAAATTTTTGATACGGAAGTTCTTTTTGCAAATATGTCCAAGAAGATGAATGAGAGTTTAGTTTTCCCTTTATTCCCTCAAATATTACATTTGAGGGGGAATTGAGTACCAAACATTGCACATCTTCCAAAATACTTTGTCCAGCCAGAACAAGCTCTGCTCCTTTAGAGCGACCATATATTCCTATTTTTGTATTATCAACTTGAGGATGATGGTATAGAAAATCTTTCGCCTCTTCCAGACATTCTATCGGAATTCGTTCTAAATTTTGAGATAATCCCTCTAAACCAAAATAAGCTATTGCAAGACAAATATAGCCTCTTGAAGATAAAAGTTGGGCAATATTCTGAGCTTTTTCAATTCTTCCCTCACTACCGCTAACAATAATCACGGCTGGCGCCCTTCTTAACTTTTCATCATAGAATAATCGACCTTGAAAATGCTTGTCATAGATATCTTGATATCTTACTCCTAGATTCATATAACGCCTTACGAAACTTTGCTCCGCGACCACATCTTTCCCCAGCTTGATTTTAATTTCAACACCAAAACAATCTCGTAATGGAATTCTATCAAGAGAACTCGGTAATCTCCTTTTCCTATTCTTCAACGGTTTCGCATTAAAGAATAATCCCATTTCTGAAACCCCTTTATAAGATCCCGAAATAGATGCTGTCTGAGAGGTATCAATCATACCGTCCTGATCAGATAAAAAAATTGCGGTTGATTTCCATATAACATCATGATCTAAAAGCAAGGGAGCATTTATACAGTAATAATCAGACAGGTACATTTCTACACAATACATTGCCCTTGGTTCTAAACCATTGATAGCAATATAAAAAGATTCATCTGCTAAATCTGTTTGTGAAATCAGTTCTATGTTTACAGTCATATCTTCTCCTTTTTGTTAACTCGCTTAACAATTATATTTGAAATTTACCGTGACTTTTACCACGGTAATTCTCCCCACACCTTTTCAATATCATCCATCAATTTCACAACTGTTTTAAGTTCCACCTCACTATAGTTGTTTAAAACTGAAAAGATTGATTTTTCAATATATGCTTGTTGCTCCTTATGGATTTTAAAAATTTCGATGCCTTTTTCAGATAATCTCAAATATTTATTTTTCCCATTATTCGGGTCAAAATCAAAAACAACTAAATTTTTTTGAATCAATCTCCTAACACTTTGAGTTATTGCACTTCTTGAAACTTCTAATAATTCAGATAATTTTACTAGATTTAAGGGCTGATTTTTCCCAATCGCAACAATCAAATGTACCTCATTCAACGTAATGGATTTGTCAACACCACTTTTATGTTGATTTTTTTTTAACTGGTCAAACGCTAAAATAAATCTATTGAAACGATTATTAAATGCAATAAATTCTTTTTTATCCATAATCTCTCTTTTCTTTGTTAATTATATTAACAAAATAGAAACTTCCTGTCAAATAAAAAATCCTCCAGATTCTACTCTGAAGGATTCATTTCTTATTTCACAACAATATTAACGAGTTTATTCGGTACCGCAATCACTTTCACGATTTCCTTACCGTCAATTTCTGCTTTGACTTTTTCATCAGCGAGAGCAATTTCTTGCAATTCTTCGCGTGATAGGTCTTTAGCGACCATGAGTTTGGCACGAACTTTTCCTTTGATTTGGACAACGATTTCGATTTCGTCTTCAACCAATTTGCTTTCGTCCCATGTTGGCCAAGCCACGTAAGAGATTGACTCACCTGTTGCCGCAACTGTTTGCCAGAGTTCTTCTGCCAAGTGAGGTGAAAATGGGGCAATCAATTGGATAAAGCCTTTGGCGTAGTCCACATAGAGTTTGTCTTCCTTGTTAGCAGCGTTGACAAAGACCATAAGTTGAGCAATGGCTGTGTTGAATTTGAGGGACTCGATTTGCTCTGTGACAGCTTTAACGGTTTCGTTGTAAACCTTGTCGAGAGAGCCATTGTTTTCTGCAACAATTTCCTTGCTTGTAATCAAACGGTAAACACGGTCAAGGAACTTACGGCTTCCTTCCAGACCTTCTTCAGACCAAGCAATCGAAGCATCAAGTGGTCCCATAAACATTTCATAGACACGAAGGGTATCGGCACCGTATTGTTCCACAACATCATCTGGGTTAACAACGTTCTTGAGCGATTTAGACATCTTGGCTGGCGCTTGCTCCAACTCCTCTCCTGTTTCCACATGGAAGAAAGAACCGTCACGTTTTTCAACCTTGTCGGTTGCCACAAGAGCCCCACGGTGGTCACGGTAGCTGGTTCCCAAAATCATTCCTTGGTTAAAGAGTTTTTGGAATGGTTCCTTAGTCGGAACAACACCGAGGTCATAGAGGAATTTATGCCAGAAACGAGCGTAAAGCAAGTGAAGAACGGCATGCTCTGCACCACCCACATAGATATCTACTGGCAACCATTGTTTGAGAAGATCCTCATCAGCCAATTTCTCAGTATTGTGTGGGTCGATATAGCGGAGGTAGTACCAGCTTGAACCAGCCCACTGTGGCATAGTATTGGTTTCACGACGACCTTTGACGCCATCTTCACGAGTCACTTCAAGCCAGTCTGTCAAGTTAGCCAGTGGACTTTCCCCTGTACCTGAAGGACGGATGTCCTTGGTTACTGGCAAGACAAGTGGCAATTCACTTTCTGGAACTGCTGTTGAAGTCCCATCTTCCCAATGAATAATTGGAATTGGTTCACCCCAGTAACGTTGACGGCTAAAGAGCCAGTCGCGGAGACGGTAAGTAACCTTCTCTTGTCCACATCCTTTTTCTTCCAACCAAGCCACAATCTTAGCAATAGCGTCTTCTTTGTTGAGTCCATCTAGAAAGTCTGAGTTGACATGAAGGCCATCTTCTGTGTAGGCAGCTTCTGCTACATTTCCACCTTCAAGTACTTCGACGATTGGAAGATCAAATTGTTTGGCAAATTCCCAGTCACGTTGATCGTGGGCAGGCACAGCCATAACGGCACCTGTTCCGTAACTAGCAAGAACATAGTCGGCAATCCAGATTGGAATTCCCTTACCATTGACAGGGTTGATGGCATAAGCACCTGTCCAGACACCAGTTTTTTCTTTGGCAAGGTCTGTACGAGCCAAGTCTGATTTCAGACTGGCTTGGTGTTTGTAGTCTGCTACTGCTTCTGCTTGCTCTGTGCTTGTAATGGCATCTACTAGTTCATGCTCAGGAGCCAAAACGGTGAAAGTCGCACCGAAAAGAGTATCAGGACGAGTGGTAAAGACGGTGAATTCCTTGTCTGTTCCCTTAACTTTAAAAGTTACATTAGCCCCCGTTGATTTCCCAATCCAGTTGCGTTGCATGTCCTTGATAGACTCTGGCCAATCAAGTTCATCTAAGTCATTAAGCAAACGCTCCGCATAGGCCGTGATTTTGAGCATCCATTGGCGCATTGGTTTACGGACAACTGGATAGCCTCCACGCTCAGACGTTCCGTCAGGAAGGACTTCTTCGTTGGCAATGGCTGTTCCCAATTCCTCAACCCAGTTTACTGGCACTTCCGCTTCATAGGCCAAGCCTTTTTCGTAAAGCTTAGTGAAAATCCATTGCGTCCACTTGTAATAGTTTGGATCTGTGGTGTTGACTTCACGATCCCAGTCGTAAGAGAATCCAAGCGCATTGATTTGACGTTTGAAGTTAGCAATGTTCTCAGCTGTAAATTCTGCTGGGTCATTTCCAGTATCCATAGCGTATTGCTCTGCAGGCAAACCAAAAGCATCCCAACCCATTGGGTGAAGAACATTGTAGCCTTGCGCACGTTTGTAACGGCTGAGGATATCGGTTGCGGTATAACCTTCTGGGTGTCCTACGTGCAATCCAGCTCCAGACGGATACGGAAACATGTCAAGCGCATAAAACTTAGGTTTTGATGCATCTGTTCCTGTCTTAAATGTATGATGTTCTGCCCAGTAGCCCTGCCACTTAGGCTCAATTTCTTTATGATTATAAAAACTCATGGTCTCTCTCCAATTTTGTGATGTTACTATTATACCATTTTTGAGGGAATTTGGTCTCGTTCTATTCTATACTTTTCTATTTTACCTTGCTCTAGAATTTTTAAACTGCTATACTTATAACAGAAAACCCTTCCAAGGAGGTAGCGGATGTCTCATTCCTTTAAAAAATCTCTCCAAAAAGAAATTCTCCATAGAAGCTCTATCGCAGCCTTTATGACCTCTCTTTTACTACTCATTTTACTTTTTGGTTTTTCCTATTTTTTACAAAAGCAACAACTCTCCAAAGACACGAGACAGATTGTCAAACAAGTTCAAGAGATGAAAGAAGCAAATAATGAGCTCCTGACCACTATGAACTATAAAATGATTCCTGGATTTTTGGATGGCAAACACACAGAGAGAGAAGTCTTTAGCTTATTTTACGAGACAAAAGCTAAATTAAAACTTAGTTCTGACCTCATTATCCTAAGTGATACAGGTGAATTACTATTTAGTACCAATCGCAATCATCAAGAAAGTATTTTATCTCCCTACTATCTAAAACTGCTCATTCAAAATCCTTCTCAAGAAAAAGTTACAGAAAAAATTGCACTCTCTTCAGATAAGCAACATTACACACTCTTTATCAAACCACTACTTCAAAACCAACGAGTTATAGCCTATACGATTGCTTTCGTAAATGAGAATGATTTCATCTCAAGTTTCCCAATGATAAATTCTAAATACATCATTACCGATAGCTTTGGAAATATGTTTTCCAACAATACAAACCAGTTCACTCGCTCCACTCTTGAAAAATTTGATGAAAAACTCCTACACTCTCGTACCCACTGGTATGAGAATGAACCGCTTATTGTTCAAAAAGAAAAAGTCGGTGCTATTTTTTCAATCTATACTTTTCAATCCTTTTTTCCTATTCCTAGCTTACTCGGCCTAGCCTCCATTCTCACCTTATGTATATTCTTCCTCTACTTCTGGCAAGCAAGACGAATTGCTCATAAGATTGCTACACACAACGCTGTTCCTATTGAAAGCTTAGTTTACCAACTTCAAGAAATTCCCAAACAAGCAGAAAAAAGACTTTCTCTACAAACAGGTGATGAGTTTGAATTTATGGCCGAAAAAATTAATAATATGTTGTATGAATTAGATCAACTTCATCAGAAAATGTTGACCATCGAAAAAGAAAAGTGGATTTTTGAAAGAAAAATGCTGGAAGCTCAGTTCAATCCTCATTTTCTCTACAATACGCTTGAGACAATTAAAATTACTTCTTTAATGGATGCAGCTCTCACACAAGACCTGATTCAAAATCTCACGCGCATTCTTCGCTACAGTATCACCGATTTAGAAAAAGAAACAACCATTTGCCAAGATTTAAAGATTATAGAGGATTACCTTATTATTCATAAGATTCGTTTCGAGCACTTTTCCTATGATATTGTCTGCCCAGAAACTATCGATAATCAACCTATTCCTAAACTTTTCTTGCTTCCTCTAGTAGAAAATGCTATAAAATATGGGATGCAATACCGTATTGATCTTCATATTGATATCCAAATTACCTTGGAAGCAGATTCTCTAACTTTTTTAGTCAAGGATAATGCTGGAGGACTCACAAAACAAGAGCGACTCGCTATTTTAGACTCTTTAGAAAGCCCTCATACCCAGCATGGCATCGTTAACAGCTATAAACGATTGAGCAATTTCTTTTCTGATGTCCAGCTAGATTTAGGAGTCAATCGCCAAGGAGAAACTTGGGTCAAATTTATAACGAAAGGACTAACTCATGTTTAAGCTCATTATCGTAGAAGACGAACACCTCATTCGAAAATGGCTAGAGATTGCCGTAGACTACTCTGCCTTAGGTATCCAAGTAGTAGGAACTGCCAGTCACGGTCAAGAGGGAATGAAACTCATCCAAGAAAAAGAACCTCATATTGTCTTAACAGACATCACAATGCCAATTATGGATGCTTTTATGATGTTCGAAGCCACTCGTACTCTCTCCTATGAAAAAGTTATCTTATCAGGTTATAACGATTTTCAAAATGCCAAAAAAGCCATGCAATATGGGGCAGTTGATTTCTTATCCAAACCAATTGATACCAAGGAGTTGACAGAATGTCTTCAAAAAATTGTTTTGCGATTACGAGTTAGCACTCGTCAAGAAACTCCTTTTTTAGAAGAATATCAAACTTTACTTACCTCTATCCAACAAATTGATACACAAAACCAAATCATTCAGCAAATTCTTGAATTTGTTCATCAACACTACTGTATGCACTTTACCATTTCTAGCATTGCAGAGAATCTAGGGTATAGCGAAAGTTATCTATATAAGGTTATCAAAGAAGACTTCCCAATGACGCTAAATGAATATATCTTACGCTACCGCCTCAAGCAAGCTATAGATAAAATGGCTGAATCCCCCAATTCCCCCCTAAGCGATATCTCTGAACAAATTGGATTTTCAGACTATAAATATTTTGCAAAAGTTTTTAAAAAGTATCTCCATATTTCTCCAAAAGAATTAAAACTCATGGATAAAAACCATTGATGTAAAAGGATTGCTCAGCTCAGGCAATCTTTTTATTTTGTGCTTTTACCCAATGAAAATCAAAGTGCTAACTACTCAAATCATAGCTTTGAGATTGCAGATAAAGCGACGTGTTTTGAAGAGTATTACCATCAAAATCTCAGCTACAATTCACCCATCCTTGCTCTAGGAACTCATTTCCTATTTTTCGTTTTAGATTTCTTTAAGGTTTTTATTATATTCTGTAGGACTCTACAATTTAAAAACATTAATAATCTAGGTAGAGAAAATGTTCGTAAAAAAGGAGATACTTATGAAAAAAATACTATTCTTTCTCTCTTTTAGCTGGATATTCCTTTCTTTATCAGGATGTTCTTCTCCTATAGAAGCGGAAACTAGCTCTGAAAAAGATTCAGATAACACTTTGGTTGTCTACTCGCCTAACCCTGAAGACCTTATCGAAGAGACAATACCTGCCTTCGAAGAAAAATATGGTATTAAGGTTGATTTAGTACAAGCCAGCACGGGTGAATTGTTCAAAAAAGCTGAGGCCGAAAAAGAATCCCCTGTAGCTGATGTCATTTTTGGAGGCTCCTACGCCCTCTTCTCTTCTAACGAAAATCTTTTTGAACCTTATATTTCCCAAGAAAACGACCAGATAATCCCTGAATATCAAAATAAAACAGGATTCTACACACCTTACACACTGGATGTCAGTGTCATCATTGCCAATTCATCCCTTACAAAAGATATTAAAATTGAAGGCTACAATGATCTACTCAATCCTAAATTAAAAGGAAAAATTGCTACTGCTGATCCAAGTAATGCTTCTAGTGCCTTTGCTCAATTAACAAACATGCTTGTAGACCAAGGTGGATACGAAAATGAACAAGCTTGGACCTATGTAAAAAATCTATTTACCCTAGTAGATGGAAAGATTGCATCTAGTTCTTCAAATGTTTACAAAGCTGTCGCCGATGGGGAAATGGCTGTTGGACTCACCTATGAAGATCCTGCTTTAAAACTCTTAAATGATGGGGTTGATGTAAAAGTCATTTATCCAAAAGAAGGAACCGTCTTTTTACCTGGTAACGCAGCTATCGTCAAAAATGCCAAACACATGGAAAACGCTAAGAAATTTATCGATTTCCTCCTTTCTCAAGAAATCCAAGATAAGCTAGGAACTGAAACAACAATCAGACCCATTCGTAAAAATGCTAAAACCAATAAAAATATGAAGGCTATGACAGAAATCAAGATTGCCACCGAAGATTCCGATTATGTCATTAAAAACAAATCCGCTATTCTTAAAAAGTACAATGATATTTTCACAGATATTCTATCTAAAAAATAAAATTTGATTTCCCAATGATTAACTGTCGCACCCTACTATAAAATCAAAAAGATTGCTTCCGTTTTTGTAGAGAATTTTACTCTAATAGAATAGAATTATCGGTTTTAAAAACGCTTACATTATTTTAAAATAAACTTAAATAACATAACGGAGGTATCCATCATGAAAAAGAAATGGATGTATTATGCTGCTTGCGGACTAGCTCTTTTTGGTCTTGCCGCTTGTTCTTCTAATGAATCTGCCGATGGCGGTTCATCTGATAAAGGAGACGGCGGTTCGCTAGTCGTTTATTCACCAAACTCAGAGGGCTTAATCGGAGCAACTATTCCTGCCTTTGAAGAAAAATATGGTATCAAAGTAGAACTGATTCAAGCTGGTACTGGAGAACTTTTCAAAAAACTAGAGTCAGAAAAAGAAGCACCTGTAGCCGATGTCATCTTTGGTGGTTCTTATACGCAATATGCTACCCACGGAGAACTCTTTGAAAACTATACTTCAAAAGAAAATGATAATGTTATCAAAGAATATCAAAACACAACTGGCTACTCTACTCCTTATACACTGGATGGTAGTGTTTTAATCGTCAATCCTGATTTAACGAAAGGCATGAACATCGAAGGATATAGCGACCTTCTCAAACCTGAACTAAAAGGAAAAATCGCAACTGCTGACCCAGCAAACTCTTCTAGCGCCTTTGCTCAATTAACAAATATGCTCCAAGCTCAAGGTGGTTACAAAGACGATAAAGCTTGGTCTTATGTAAAAGATCTCTTCACACTTATTGATGGTAAAATCGGTTCAAGCTCATCTGGTGTCTATAAAGCAGTCGCTGACGGAGAAATGGCTGTTGGTCTCTCTTATGAAGATCCAGCAGTTAAACTCTTAAATGACGGAGCTAACATTAAGGTAGTCTATCCAAAAGAAGGAACAGTCTTCCTACCTGCTAGTGCTGCTATCGTTAAAAAAGCGAAAAATATGGAAAATGCCAAGAAATTTATCGATTTTATTATCTCTCAAGAAGTACAAGATACACTTGGTACAACCACTACTAACCGTCCTGTTCGTAAAAATGCTAAAACGAGCGAAAATATGAAACCAATTGACAAAATCAAAACACTCACTGAAGATTATGATTATGTCATCAAGAATAAATCAGATATCGTTAAAAAATACAACGAAGTCTTTACAGATATCCAATCTAAACAGTAAAAGAGGTTCACTATGAGTGAGATCAAAATTATTAACGCAAAAAAAATCTATCACGATGTCCCTGTTATTGAGAATTTGAACATTACAATTCCAAAAGGAAGTCTCTTTACCCTTCTTGGGCCTTCAGGGTGTGGGAAAACGACCCTTCTTCGTATGATTGCAGGTTTCAACAGTATCGAAGGTGGAGAATTTTACTTCGATGATACAAAAATCAATAATATGGAACCCAGCAAACGCAATATCGGGATGGTTTTCCAAAACTACGCTATTTTCCCACATTTGACTGTCCGAGACAATGTTGCTTTTGGTCTTAAGCAAAAGAAGGTTCCGAAAGAAGAATTAGTCCAACAAACCAATAAGTATCTTGAACTCATGCAAATTGCTCAATATGCGGATCGGAAGCCCGATAAACTCAGTGGTGGACAACAACAACGTGTCGCCTTGGCACGTGCCTTAGCTGTTAATCCAAGTGTTCTCCTCATGGACGAGCCACTTAGTAACCTAGATGCCAAACTTCGCTTGGATATGCGTCAAGCCATTCGAGAAATCCAACACGAAGTGGGAATTACAACTGTTTATGTAACCCACGACCAAGAAGAAGCCATGGCTATTTCAGACCAAATTGCTGTTATGAAAGATGGGGTGATTCAACAAATCGGTCGGCCAAAAGAACTCTATCATAAACCAGCTAATGAGTTTGTGGCTACCTTTATCGGACGCACAAATATTATCCCTGCCACTCTTGAAAAACGGAGCGACGGCGCTTATATCGTCTTTTCAGATGGCTATGCTCTTCGAATGCCAGCTCTTGATCAGGCTGAGGAGCAAGCCATTCATGTAAGTATTCGTCCTGAAGAGTTTATCAAAGATGAATCTGGAGATATTGAAGGAATTATTAGCGATAGCGTCTATCTTGGACTGAATACTGAATACTTCATCGAAACAGGATTTGCCTCAAAAATTCAGGTTAGCGAAGAATCAACTTTTGAAGAAGATCTACAAAAAGGCGATCGTATTCGTCTACGAATCAATACTCAAAAATTAAATGTCTTTTCTGCAAATGGTTCACAAAACCTGATAAAAGGAGTCAACCATGGAACGTAAAAAACTAAATATTTGGACAGCCTCCTCTTTCTTCATCTTTCTTACCTATCTTGTCTTTCTCGTTTATCCTATCGTTACCGTGCTCAAGCAAGCACTCATACATGAAGGACAATTCTCACTAGCTAATTTTGTCACTTTCTTTAGTAAAGCCTACTACTCTGAGACACTTGTCAACAGTTTCAAGGTTTCTATTACCGCTACTGTCACTTCCTTAGTTGTAGGAACCCTATTAGCTTATCTTTTTTCCATGTATGACTTCAAGGGAAAGAAATTTCTACAAATATTGATTATCATTGCTTCCATGTCAGCTCCTTTCGTGGGAGCCTACTCCTGGATTCTCTTGCTGGGACGAAATGGGGTCATCACAAAATTCATGACAAATACTCTTCATCTTCCAGCTATCGATATTTATGGATTCAAAGGAATTGTACTTGTCTTTACACTGCAACTATTCCCACTGGTATTTCTATACGTTGCTGGGACAATGAAAAGTATTGACAATTCTCTACTTGAAGCTGCTGAAAGCATGGGGTCCTTCGGATTTAAGCGTATCGTAACGGTTGTTTTACCTCTCCTAGTTCCAACCTTACTAGCTGCTGCCCTGCTTGTGTTTATGAGAGCATTCTCAGATTTTGGAACGCCTATGTTGATTGGTGAAGGATATCGGACTTTCCCCGTCTTGATTTATACCCAATTCATTAGCGAGGTTGGAGGAAATTCTGCTTTTGCATCTGCTTTAGCAATTATGGCGATTATCATTGCCTTGGCAATCTTCCTTATCCAAAAATACATCTCAAACCGCTACAGTTTCAGCATGAATTCGCTCCATCCAATTGAGCCTAAAAAAACTACAAAAGGAAAAATGGCTGCCATTTATGCAACAGTCTACGGAATTATCTTGTTCTCTGTTCTACCTCAAGTCTACTTGATTTATACTTCTTTCCTAAAAACATCAGGTATGGTATTTGTCAAAGGTTATTCTCTAAACAGTTACAAGGTAGCTTTCAATCGTATGGGATCTGCTATTTTCAATACTATTCGTATCCCTTTGATTGCCTTAGTTCTAGTTGTCCTATTCGCAACATTTATCTCCTACCTAGCCGTTAGAAAACGGAATTTGTTTACAAACTTAATTGACAGCCTCAGTATGGTCCCTTATATTGTACCCGGAACTGTTCTAGGGATTGCCTTCATTTCTTCCTTCAATACCGGTCTATTTGGAAGTGGATTTCTTATGATTACAGGAACTGCTTTCATCTTGATTATGTCTCTATCTGTCAGAAGATTACCGTATACTATTCGCTCATCTGTTGCTAGCTTGCAACAAATAGCACCAAGTATTGAAGAAGCTGCTGAAAGCTTAGGAAGTAGCCGTCTCAATACCTTTGCCAAGATTACAACTCCAATGATGCTATCTGGTATTATTTCTGGAGCTATCCTATCTTGGGTTACAATGATTTCAGAACTCTCTACTTCTATCCTCCTCTACAATGTCAAAACAAGAACAATGACTGTAGCCATTTATACAGAGGTTCTCAGAGGGAATTACGGTGTAGCCGCAGCCTTATCAACTATCCTGACTGTTCTAACAGTAGGTTCCTTGCTCTTGTTTATGAAAATCTCTAAAAGCAATAGCATTACACTTTAGTTTTCCCCATCAAAAACAGCCGAAAGGATTACTTCGGCTGTTTTTTCTTATTTTGATATTCCTACTAGATTCCTAGTTCATTGCAAACAAGTCTAGACTAATTAAATAGAGACTTCCTCCATCTTCTCACGTCCTAGTTGTCGGTAACTACTGTCACCGACAACTTCTACGCTAAACTGGCCGTCCTCATATTCAAGTATCGTCACGCTACCATTATCGAGACCATGCGGATGCATGCCATTAATCAGATACACAATGGTTCCAATGGTCATTCCGTGGCTCACGACTAGGGCATTGCCCCCACCTTGCTCTTCCATTTCTTTGGCAATCGCTTCAAAACCTTCCTTGATTCGGCCACTGAGTTTTTCCCATCCTTCAGCCCAACCAGCTGTATCGACCTCTACCAACCCCTCAGCCAGTTCAGCATAAGACAATTGGTGAACATGATCCACATTAAAGATACGAGGAATAATGCCCATGAAAAGATCACCATCATAAGCTCCGTCAAAGCTACCAAAACACCATTCTCTGATACGTTTGTCCATGCGATAAGGGATTTTCCCCTGCAAACCAAGTTCTTCAAGAATAATTCCCATTGTCTGAATGGTGCGGCCAGAATCACTGGAATAAGCGCGATCAAACTGTAGACCAGATTCTCGCAAACCGATTCCTAATTCTTGAATCCCTCGCTCACCTTCAGCCGTTAAAGGAGTATCGCTCCAACCTTGCGCGCGACCAATCGTGTTAAACATAGTCTTGCCATGACGTACCAAATACAATCGTACTTTTACCATTTTCCGTCCTCCGTTTGCTTCTATTATATCATGGATGATAAAACAAAAGCCACCCAGACAGGTGACTTTTGCAGGAGATTATTATGAAAAAGTTTAGGAGTTCTATTAAATAAAGATATTAGATGAAAATCAAATTCAAACTAAATCAGTGTTATCTGTTTCAAATAATATTAGGAGGTCTTTATTTAATGATTATAGTATACACATCCAACCTTAAATAGAACTTAAAATTTCTCCTATTTTCTTAATTTTTAAAACTATGAATTGGTGCTGGGATTTGTCCCCCACGAGAAATGAAATCGACAGACGAAGCCCCATTGACTTTCATAACAGGTGCAGTTCCTAATAGGCCACCAAACTCAATCATATCTCCTTCTTTTCCTTTTGGAATGATACGAACAGCCGTTGTCTTCATGTTAATGACACCAATTGCAGCCTCATCCGCAATCATAGCTGCAATGGTTTCAGCAGGAGTATCTTCTGGGATGGCAATCATATCCAAACCAACGGAACAGATAGCCGTCATAGCTTCTAGTTTTTCCAAATTAAGAGAGCCATTTTGCACTGCAGCAATCATTCCTTCATCCTCTGAAACAGGGATAAAGGCACCAGACAAACCACCAACTTGGTTGCAAGCCATAACTCCGCCCTTCTTAACTTGGTCGTTCAAGAGAGCCAAGGCAGCCGTCGTTCCATGCGTACCAACTGTCTCTAGCCCCATTTCCTCAAGGACACGTGCCACAGAGTCTCCAACTGCAGGTGTTGGTGCCAAACTCAAGTCCACAATACCAAACTCCACACCCAGTCTCTCACTGGCCATTTGACCAACCAATTGACCGATACGAGTGATTTTAAAGGCAGTTTTCTTGACTGTTTCTGCTACTACATCAAAGCTCTGTCCACGAACTTTTTCCAAGGCACGTTTCACCACACCAGGACCAGAAACTCCGACATTGATGATAACATCTGCCTCCCCAACACCATGGAAGGCACCCGCCATAAATGGATTGTCCTCAACAGCATTAGCGAATACAACCAACTTGGCCGCTCCCATATCTGATAGATTAGCCGTTTCCTTGATAACTCGTCCCATATCTGCGACAGCCGTCATATTAATACCAGACTTGGTTGAGCCGATATTGACTGACGAGCAGACCTTGTCCGTTTCAGCCAACGCGCGAGGAATAGAATTGATGAGAATCTCATCTCCCTTTTGATAACCTTTTTGTACCAAGGCAGAGAAACCACCAATAAAGTCCACTCCAATCTCTTTCGCAGCCTTATCAAGCGCTTTTGCCAGAACCACGTAGTCCGTCGCATCGGTCGCTGCTCCAATCAGAGAAATAGGAGTCACCGATACACGCTTATTAACGATAGGAATTCCCAACTCAGCTGCAATTTGATCGCCAACAGCCACTAAATTAGCCGCCTTGTTCGTAATCTTTTGATAAATTTTCTCCGCAGCACGATTGATATCTGGATCGATACAGTCCAAAAGGGAAATCCCCATGGTAATAGTTCTGATATCGAAGTTTTGCTCCTCAATCATAGCAATGGCTTCAGTAACTTGTCTAATATCCATGATAACCTCCTAGATATTATACATAGCTTCGAAAATCGCTGCACTCTGAATATTGATTTTCACATTCAAAGTTTGCCCAAAAGCTTCAAACTCATTTCGCAGATAAGTAAAATCCTGCTTTTTATCACTAGAGACGACAGCCATCATCGTGAAATATTCATCCAAGACAGTTTGAGAGATATCATCAATATTCAATCCTAATTCTGCAATTTTGCCTGAAACACCTGCAACAATTCCAGATTTATCTTTACCAACAACAGTTATAATCGCTTTCATAAGCAAACTCCAATTCTTCTTTTAATAGGAAACCTGAACATTAAACAGGATTCTTTT